>JAIFLU010000068.1 GCA_020048915.1 Bacteroidota bacterium
TATTTCCAATGCAATAAATATTTATTATCAGGTTTCGAGCTTTGATAGCTCCTTCCACCGCAAACAACCATCGATTTATCCAAATATTCCAAATACTTCTGAATGTAAACGTCCGATTCTATATACGAATCACAATCCAAAAACAATAAATTCTCAAATTTAGATTCCTGGCATAATAAATTCCTGATAGCTGATCTACCAATATTATGATCTAATTGGATGTAACGGGCATCAACTTTTAAAGCAGCGTTTTTATTTAATAATCTAATTTCTTGCTCCGAACAATCATCAATAATTAAAATTTCCGATTCGACCCTAATTTTACTTGTTTGCTCACTCAGCGCAACTAACAAATTGTCAACAAAATAATTATAAACTGGTATGCAAATTGAAATCATTCCTTCACTTACTATTAAAAAATGTTATACTTAATAATCAATCAATTAGCTCCCATTTGGTATTAAGCATTTGAAACAAATATCACAAAAAAATATTGAATGATCATCCGGTTTTGGCACAATATTTGAATTCAAAATCTCAACAAGTGAAAAATTAATTTCGATTTTGTTCAAAATAATATAAAATAGTCTTATAGTAGTAGTTTTTTTTTAGTTCTAGTTAGTAGTTTGTTAGTTTTGTAGTTAGTTAGTTCTGTGTTAGGAGTGTCATCAAGCGATGGCACTTTTCTTTTTTTAGCCCATTGGTATAAAATTTCTCCCTAAGGTAAAATCGTCTCATTGTATTATATTTGAACTCTTTTTATAGACATTTATTCAATGTATCAAATTAATTAATAGAATCTTACACTAATTTTGCATATGATAGTTTTTGAAGAATTTATACTAAAATCGACTTTAGAAGCCATAAAGACGCTTTATTCTACTGAAATACAATCCAATCTGGTTCAGATTCAAGAAACCAGAAAAGAATTCGAAGGAGATATTACAATTGTTGTTTTCCCTTTTATAAAAATTTCGAAAAAATCTCCTGAGATTACCGCCAATGAAATTGGAAATTACCTGGTTCAAAATTGTAACTATGTATATCAATTTAATGTTATTAAAGGATTTCTAAACCTCTCTGTCAAACCAGAATATTGGCTTGAGTTTCTTAAAGACCTGACATTTGCTGACTCGTTTGGAACCTTGCCTAAAAATAGTTCCGGAAAAAGAATTATGATAGAATATTCATCACCAAATACCAACAAGCCTTTGCATTTAGGCCATGTTCGCAATAATTTATTAGGATATTCATTATCAAAAATTTTGCAAGCAAATGGACACGAAGTAATAAAGGTAAATCTGGTAAACGATCGTGGAATTCATATTTGCAAATCGATGCTTGCCTGGCAGAAATGGGGCAATGACATTACTCCGCAGAAGTCAGGACTCAAAGGAGACCATTTAGTAGGCGATTTTTATGTAAAATTCGATCAGGAATATAAAAAGCAAATTAAACAACTTACCGAAACTGGTATTTCTGCTGAAGAAGCTGAAAAAAGAGCACCAATTATAATTGAAGCGCAGGAAATGCTTCAAAAATGGGAAGCGAAAAATCCCGAAGTAATTTCACTCTGGGAGATGATGAATAGTTGGGTTTATGAAGGATTTAAGGAAACTTACCTTAAACTCGGTGTTGATTTTGACAGAGTTTATTATGAATCTCAAACCTATCTTCATGGAAAATCTCTGGTTCAGGAAGGTTTAGAGAAAGGGATTTTATACCAGCGAGCCGATAAATCGGTATGGATTGACTTAACTTCAGATGGTTTAGATGAAAAACTCCTGCTTCGTTCAGACGGAACTTCGGTTTATATGACGCAAGACCTAGGTACAGCTGTGCAACGTTTCGAGGAATACAACAACGATGAATTGATTTATGTGGTTGGAAACGAACAAAATTACCACTTTCAGGTACTTTCCTTAATTTTAGCAAAATTAGGCTATAGTTGGGCAAAAGATTTGAAACATTTATCGTATGGAATGGTTGAGTTACCAAGCGGTAAAATGAAATCGCGCGAAGGAACTGTGGTAGATGCGGATGATTTAGTAGACGAAATGATAAAAACGGCACGAGAGATGTCGCAGGAACTAGGAAAACTCGATGAGTTTGATGAGCTTCAAACCAATGAAATTGTTAAAATGATTGGATTAGCAGCTTTGAAATATTTCATCCTGAAAGTTGACCCTAAAAAAGGTATGACGTTTGACCCTCAGGAATCAATTGATTTTAATGGAAATACCGGCCCTTTTATCCAATATACCTATGCTCGAATCCGCTCAATATTTCGAAAGGCTGGCGAAACAGGCATAAAATTATCTCCTTTAAATAATAATCAGGCATTGTCAAACAATAAAGAGGGTAGTCTCATAAAAACGCTTTACAAATTTCCTGTAATACTATCTGATGCAGGAAAAAACCTGAGTCCCGCATTAATTGCAAATTATGTATATGACTTATCGAAGGAATATAACCAGTTTTATCACGAATGCCCAATCCTCAAAGAAGAAAATTCGGAAATCAGAAATTTGAGGCTACATCTTTCAGAAGAGACCGGGAAAATAATTAAGCTATCAATGAACCTTTTAGGAATAAATGTTCCGGAAAGGATGTAATTTTTGATTATACCAAATGATTCAATATTTTTGTAAGTCCAAAAAATAAAACCAGATGTTTGAAAATTTATCCGATAAACTAGAGCGAGCGTTTAAAACCTTTAAGGGACAGTCCCGAATTACCGAACTAAACGTTGCCGATACTCTTAAAGAGGTTCGTAAAGCTTTGCTCGATGCTGACGTTAATTACAAGATCGCCAAAACTTTTACCGATACGGTAAAACAAAAAGCCTTGGGGCAAAACGTGCTCACTGCCGTTAAACCAGGCGAGATGATGGTGAAAATTGTTCACGAAGAGCTTAGTTCCCTCATGGGTGGCGAATCGGAAGAAGTAAATCTGAAAGGTTCTCCCTGCATAATTCTCATTGCGGGACTTCAAGGTTCCGGTAAAACAACTTTCACGGGTAAACTTGCCAGTTACCTGAAAAATAAAAAAGGTCGGTCTGTTTTGGTTACTGCATGCGACGTTTATCGACCTGCTGCGATTGAACAGTTAAAAATACTTGCATCTCAGGTCGATGTGCCGGTTTACTCTGAAGAAGGCAATAAAAACCCGGTTAAAATTGCAGAAGCTGCTATTAAAGAAGCAAAAAACAGGGGATATAACACTATAATTATTGATACTGCCGGCCGATTGGCAATCGATAAGGAAATGATGGAAGAAATTGCAGCCATCAAAAATGCGGTTAAACCTCAGGAAATTCTTTTTGTGGTTGACTCCATGACTGGTCAGGATGCCGTTAATACAGCAAAAGAATTCAACGATACCCTTGACTTTGATGGTGTAGTGCTCACAAAACTCGACGGCGATACCCGAGGTGGTGCAGCCTTATCGATCCGATCGGTAGTAAATAAACCAATCAAATTCGTAAGCACCGGTGAAAAACTTGAAGCACTGGATGTTTTTTACCCCAACCGTATGGCCGACCGTATATTGGGGATGGGAGATATTGTATCGTTAGTTGAAAAGGCTCAGGAACAATTTGATGTTGAAGAAGCAAGAAAATTGCAGAAAAAAATTGCGAAAGATCAATTTAATTTTAACGATTTTCTCACACAAATTCAGCAAATTAAAAAAATGGGGAACCTCAAGGACTTGGCAAGTATGATTCCGGGTGTTGGAAAATCGATAAGGAACTTAGACATAGATGATAATGCATTCAAAAGCATCGAAGCAATTATTCATTCGATGACTCCTACAGAGCGCGAAAATCCAGCGTTAATGAACGGAAGCCGGCGCAAACGAATTGCTATGGGAAGCGGAACCGATATTCAGGAAATAAATCGTCTTCTGAAACAATTCGACGAAACCCGAAAATTAATGAAAATGATGTCGAGCGGAAAAAATATGAGCCGAATGATGAGCAACCTCCGCCCAAACTAATAAATATATTATGATATTAATTGACGGAAAGAAAGTATCGGAAGAAATAAAGAAAGAAATCGCCCTTGAAGTTGCTGAAATTAAAGCAAATGGAGGCAAAACACCTCACCTGGCCGCCATTTTGGTTGGCAATGATGGAGGAAGCGAAACATATGTAGCACACAAAGTTAAAGACTGCGGAGAAGTAGGATTTAAATCCTCTCTTTTTCGATTCGAAAATTCAGTTACCGAGAAAGAACTGCTTGAGAAAGTAATTGAAATCAACGCTGATAGTGATGTTGACGGCTTAATTGTGCAATTACCATTGCCCAAACACATCTCAGAGCAAAAAATAATAGAAGCCATTGATCCCCGAAAAGACGTAGATGGCTTTCATCCATTGAATGTTGGAAGAATGACAATTGGCCTTCCTTCGTTTGTTTCTGCAACTCCGGCTGGGATAATTGATTTATTACGACGGTATAATATTCAAACTTCGGGGAAACATTGTGTTGTCTTAGGGCGAAGTAATATAGTAGGAAAACCCATGAGTATACTCCTTTCTCAAAAATCGGAAATGGGAGATGCTACTGTTACCATATGTCATAGCCGGACAAAAAATTTAAAGGAAATAACCAGCCAGGCCGATATTTTGATTGCCGCCATTGGAACACCCAATTTTGTAACTTCCGATATGGTAAAAAATGGTGCAGTGGTTATAGATGTTGGTACAACCCGTGTAAAAAGCGAACAAACTAAATCGGGATTTAAACTAACGGGCGATGTGAAATTCGACGAAGTTGCTCCTAAATGCAGCTATATTACCCCCGTTCCCGGAGGAGTTGGTCCTATGACACGAATTAGCTTACTTAAAAACACCTTACTGTCGTCAAAAAAAATATTCTAAGATTTTATAACCATACATTTCGCTTATTATCAACTAATTATTCTGAAAGTTAATTACTTTGTCGGATTGTTGGTAATTCGTTTTTAGAAATATTGCCTCCCAATATTTAATTAGTAATTTTATCGCAAATAATTTCTGCCCGAGATGAACGAAGACAAGGACTGGTTATTTGATGAAGATGAGTTGTTGGAATCAATACGCCGTTTCGAAGATATGCAGAAGAAAAATTTGCAGATATTCTTCGACGTACATGAATTAGAGGCTATTATAACTTATTATCTCGACATTAATAATAAGCTAGCATCTGTTGCCACTGACTATGCCTTAAAACTATACCCCGAATCCATTGCTATTCAACTTAAGTTTGCCCATCAGCTTATTTTCACAGGCAAGCCAAACGATTCGCTTAAGCTTTTACATTATATCGAAAAAGTAGAAGGTTCAAATTATGAGGTTAATATCCTAAAAGGAACTGCTTTAAACCTTTTAGGAAAAACTTCGGAAGCAAAAGCAGAATTTGATATTGCAGTCTCCCTGAGCGATGAAAACAAGGATGAAGTGCTGTATAATATCGGAATATCATTCGAGGACCGAGGCCAATTTCTTATTGCCATAGATTATTTTAAAGAAGCATATCAATTAAATGCCAATAATATCAGCGTTTTGTACGATCTGGCTTTTTCTTACGAACGGGCTGGTTTCTTGAAGGAAAGCGCCTTTTATTACGATAAATACCTTGACGAAGACCCGTTTTCGGAAAATGTTTGGTATAATCTCGCAATAGTTTATTCATTGCTTGAAGACACCGAACGTGCAGTTCAGGCTTATGATTATGCCATTGCAATCAATGAAGAATTTTCGTCGGCCTACTTCAATAAAGGTAACTTGCTTTTTAATGCCGATAAATATTCTGAGGCAATAGAAGTATACAAAGAATTCCTGAAATTAGAACCTCAAAGTGCTGAAGCATACAGTTTCATAGGAGATTGTTACGAAAAACTTAATGAAACAGAGAATGCAATTAAAAACCTAAACGAAGCTCTCATAATTCTTCCTGAGTTTGCTGAAGCATGGCATAACCTTGCAAATGTGTATCTCAATAATTCCCAATTTGAAAAAGCATTAACCTGTATACATAGAGCACTCGATCAGGATAAAGAAAATACGGGGTATCTGTTTACCTTGGCTTCCGTTTATTATAAAATGAAAGATTTTAAGAATGCGCTTAAAAACTTCAAAAAAATAACTGATTTAGACCCTTACGATGAAGAAGCGTGGATGTGCAGTTCTGAAATCCTTTTTGAAAACAGCAAAATTGATGATGCCATAAAAACATTGTCACAAGCGCTAAGCCTTAATCAGGAAAGTTCCGTCCTAAATTATCGGATAGGTTCATTTTATATGCTTAAGGGGAATGAACATCAAAGCTTTAAATATCTGGAAAATGGCCTACGCTTGAACTTCAACGAAAGACAATTTTTCTTCGATTTTGTGCCAGAAGCAACGAATAATCCAAAAATTAAGGAATTGCTAAACAATTATATGTAGTCCCAAATCTAAAAGGGAATAATTTTCAACCAGATATAAAAAAAATATGAATTTTCAACTACCATTTCTACCTGAACGAGCATCGAAACCTCGCCAGTCAGGACTTACCATGATGATGGACAAAGGACTTAGCCTCAAAGAAGCAGAGAATTTCGTTTCTTCTTCAGGCGATTTTTGTGATCTTGTAAAGTTTGGGTTCGGAACTGCTGTAATTTCAAAAGAACTGGAAGCAAAAATAAGTATTTACAAGCAAGCTAACCTCCGCCCCTATTTAGGAGGAACACTTTTCGAACTATTTATTATAAGAGGGATGTTTGATGATTTCCGCAAGCTTGTTGATAAATATAAACTTGACCTGGTGGAAGTATCTGATGGATCAATGGATTTAAATCACGAAGAAAAACTCAAATATATAAGTATCCTTTCGAAACAGGTAACGGTTCTTTCTGAAGTTGGATCTAAGCTTCTAAGCTATCGGGCATAAATATCCCGATGGAAAAATGGATTTCGATGATGCAAACTGAACTTCAGGCAGGAGCATGGAAAGTGATTGCTGAAGCCCGCGAAAGTGGAAACATTGGTATTTACAATTCCGATGGATCCGCAAATACCGCGCTTATTGATGATATTGTTTTGGAAGTTGGAGGTGATAGCGTACTTTGGGAGGCTCCTAATAAAACCCAACAAGTTTGGTTTATAAAACTTCTTGGTGCTAATGTAAGTTTAGGAAATATCGCAAGCAATGAAGTAGTTTCTTTAGAAACCCTTAGATTAGGTTTACGGGGAGATACTTTTTTTGAATTTTTACCTGAATCATATCAGGATAAAAAACAAAAATAAGATATGCCTCTATACGGTTTAATAGGGTTTCCGCTCTCTCATTCTTTTTCAAAAGGTTATTTTACTGAAAAATTTATTAAAGAGCAGCTTCTGAATTACCGGTACGAGAATTTCCCGTTAGAGGAAATTAATCTCTTACCATCCATTATTGAACAAAACCCGGATTTATTAGGTTTTAACGTTACAATCCCTTACAAAGAAAAGGTTTTTGATTTTGTCCATGAAGTTGATCCCGAAGCTCAAAAAATAGGCGCTATTAATACAATAAAAATTTTCAGGACTTCTAAAACATTTCATTTAAAAGGTTACAATACCGATATTTATGGATTTACTGAATCTATAAAACCATTATTGCATCAACAGCATAAATCGGCACTAATTTTAGGTACAGGAGGAGCATCAAAAGCCATTAAAGCGGCATTCGAACAACTCCAGATAAAATATCAGGTGGTTTCCCGAAGCAAAATAGTCAAATCTTTACTTTATACCGATTTAACTAAAAGCATTATAGAGGAACATACAATAATAGTTAATTGCACCCCATCAGGAACATTTCCTAATATTGATGAATACCCACCAATTCCTTATAAATACTTAAACAGTAACCATTTGTTGTATGATTTGGTGTATAATCCATCCGTTACAGCTTTTTTAAAAAAAGGTAGTCTTCAAAACGCCCAAACCATAAATGGTCTTTCAATGCTTCATTTACAAGCTGAGAAAGCCTGGGAAATTTGGAATTCGAATAACCTGTAAGCTTGTAAATGGAGAAATATTATATAGAAAACACTGTCAAATCATATGAAGTAGATGTATTCGGCAGAATTACATTACCAAATATTTTTTACTATTTTCAGGAAGCAGCTAATAACCATGCTTCTGCATTAAACTGGGGTTGGGAATATTTGACTTCGATACAAAAATTTTGGGTTCTTTCCCGCTTACGGTTAAAAATTGACTACTACCCCACAGAGAAAGATAAAATTACCATTGAAACCTGGTCGAGGGGTGCAATTGGGTTTTTTGCCTACCGCGACTATAGAATTCTTTTAGGCGGAAAATGTTGCATGAATGCCACTTCATCCTGGATAATCCTGGATCATGAAAGCCATCGCCCTTGCAAAACCGATCAGCTTGAGAAGAAAATCCCCGGCATATCTGAGTCTTATCTTTCCTTTCCCGAAAGTAGAATCCAAGCTTTAAACCAGAAAACTCTGTTAATGGAAAAGAAAGTCAACTTTTCAGATATTGATAAAAACAAGCATGTCAATAATGGTAAGTATATTGAGATTTTAACCGACTCTATTTCAGATATACTGATAGAACCCAAAACTATTCAGGAAATTGATATTCAATACATACAAGAATCTAAACTAAACGACCAATTGATAATTTACTCCGAAACTGATTTTTCAAATACTAACTCAGCTCAATTGCTACTGAATGTTGAGAAAAAATTAGACGGTAAAGAAATTTGCAGAAGTTCAATATTTTTTCAATAGTTTTCCTAAAATAAAAAAGCCACTGAACGAAACGTTCAGTAGCTTTTTTGTTTATTTTTTATAGATTAAAACCGTTCGTACTCCGAGTCACTTGATTCATCGTTGTGAAGGTTAATATTAATCCCCGAAGATGGTTTTTTAACTATTGGTTTGGCTGCACTTGGCTTAGCCGGAGTTTTTGGAGCTACAAAAGCAGTAAAATCATCATGATCTTCGTGAACAGTTTCCTTTTTAGTTTTCGCTATAACTGATGGTTTATATTCCGTCCTTTTGCTTAATTTACTCTCAATATTAATGTTAAAGAATGATATAGTCCCCCGTAATTCATCTGCCAAATCATGCAATGCTTTGGCATTTCGCGTAATTTCGTCAGACACAACAGCATTTTGTTGTGTAATATGGTTTAACTGTTGAATTGAATTGTTTATTTGGTCAACTCCTGCATTTTGCTCAACACTTGCAGCCGTTATTTCCTGAACAAGTTTAGCTGTTTTTTCAATTTCAGGGGCAATTTCAACAAGCATCCTACCAGATTCTTCCGTAGCTTTTACGCTACTTTTTGCTAAAATCTGAATTTCGTCGGCGGCAAGCTTACTTCTTTCTGCGAGTTTACGAACTTCAGCAGCAACAACAGCAAATCCTCTTCCGTGCTCTCCTGCCCTAGCGGCTTCTACTGCTGCATTTAACGCTAATATATTTGTTTGAAAAGCAATATCATTAACAATTGATATCTTCTCCGCAATGGTTTTAATACTTTGAACACTATGCTGAGCTGCATCGCGAACCTTTGCAATTCCGCTCGAAGCAGTAAGTGCAATTTTTTCAGTTTGCTGAGCATTTTCAGTATTTTGTTGTATATTGGAAACCATTTCTTCCATACTAGAAGAAACCTCTTCGGTAGATGATGCCTGATCAGAAGCTCCCTGAGCCAGTTGTTTGGCCTTTGTATTCATAGCTTCTCCGGTTTCCCCAATTTTATTTGAGTTTTCGAAAATCTTGCTGATAATATCCCTAAGTTTAACAATCATTTCGCGCAAAGCATCTGCCAGTTCACCAATTTCATCGGTTTGATTAATATCAACTTTAGCTTGAAGATCGCCTGTTCCCAATTGCTTGGCAAATTCAACACCTAACCTCAGTGGTTTAACAATTGAAACGATACTCATAAATGCTAAGCCAATTGCAAGGGCAATAAGAATTAAACCCGTAATTATTACAAAACCCTGAAATGTAGCAAAAGAATCTTCCATATTAGTGCGTTCAGCCGAAGCTTTTTTCGACTGCTTATCCGAAAGGTCGCCTAATTTAAGAAGAATCCTATCGGTCATATTCATAATCTCGCCACCTTCTTCGACTGTAGGAATTATTTCAAACGTTATCAACGCATCATCATAACTGGCAAAATCTTTTAACTGAGACATAATATATTTATGTTTCACAAAAAGAGTATCGTTAATTGCAGAAATTATTTGTTTATACGATTCTTGTTCTTCGGCAGACCAATTTTTAG
>JAIFLU010000086.1 GCA_020048915.1 Bacteroidota bacterium
ATTTCTATCATTTTATATTATATTAAAACTACATAATTAATTAAATTAAAATTTTGCAAAATTAAAATATTACTTGGTTTAAGCTAATCAATAATTATAAGATGGTAGAGGATATTCGTTTTGAAATGTTAGTAATTATTGCTCTAAGCTTGACTTTAAAATTAATTGAGCAAAAAAAGTTTATAGCATTACAAAACTCTGGAAGCCCTGTTTTTGCTACTCTTATGTTGTTTAGGGATTTCTAGAAAACCGTGAGTCTGATTGCGAATAGTAAAGTTGTTTGGCTAAGTATAACCGATGTTATTCTAAAAAAGTATTGCACAAACTATCACTCATTTGGGGAAATTGAAATTAATCCAAATTCAGGATGGAATACCTGAAGTTTCGAATATTGTATAGGGAAAGTATGATTTTAAGAGACAATGAAAAAAAAGAACCGTTAAGGTTCTGCTTTTTTCTGTATTTTCGTGAAAAAGAGATTGGTTTTAATGGATTATCAATTATGTTATTTATTCCAATTTTTTATTCAACTAATCGATTATGACTTATTATATCCTCATTACGCTTTGCATTATTATTTTAATTGCCTACATATTTGAAATTACTGGTAAGTACTCCAAAATTCCCGGCGTAATCTTATTAATGTGTTTTGGGCTTCTGTTAAGGTATTTTTCGACTAATTTGGGAATATCAATTCCCGACCTTTCAATTCTTTTACCTATTATGGGTACGTTAGGGCTTATATTAATTGTACTGGAAGGAAGCATGGATTTAACACTCAGCAGTGAAAAAAAGCAACTGGTATTTAAGTCGTTAGTGTCGGCAGTGTTTTTATTTCTATTGCAGCTTATCTTACTATCAGGCGTTTTGATCTATTATTTCCACATTCCATTTAAAACAGCACTTATCAATAGTATACCATTCGGTATAATAAGCAGTGCAGTAGCTATTCCTTCGTCAGTTAATCTAAAAAAAGGCGATAGGGAGTTTATCGTTTATGAGAGTTCGATTTCAGATATTGTTGGGATTTTATTATTCGATTTTGTTGTTTTTAATCATTTGCCGCTAGGACAGGGAATTTTATTTTTTTCGTTTGAAGTTATAGTGACTATTATATTTTCGGTGATTATTAGTGGGGCGCTTGCATATATGCTTCATAAAATCGGACACCATGTAAAATATGTCATTATTCTCACGGTGGTGATTTTAATTTTTACGGTGGCAAAACTGATTCTATGGCCTTCGTTAATTGTAGTGTTAATTTTTGGTTTGATATTGAATAACACCCATTTTTTTCAAACCAAATTTATCTTAAGGCATATCGATTTTCATGAATTTAACCTGAATTTAAAATCCTTTAAACAAATTACCGGGGAATTGACATTTCTGGTACGCTCTTTTTTCTTTCTCATTTTCGGCTTTTATACTTCAACATCTGAGTTGTTAAACCTTAAAAATTTAGGGTATTCCATCTCCATTTGCTTTTCAATATACTTGTTCAGAGCGTTGTTTTACAAATATATCCTGCGTAAGAGCTTAACCCCGCTGTTGTTTTTTGCACCCCGGGGACTCATAACTATTCTGTTGTTCTTAAGTATTCCGGCCGAACTAAAATTGCCTTTTATGGGAGAAGGACTTATTACGCAAATTATTTTTATTTCAATACTTTTTATGGCCATAGGAAATATTCTTACCGTGAGGAGGAAAGAAAAAGTATTATCGGAGACTGACAAACCCGAAGTAGTAATTTAGTTACCCAAAGAATTATTTGGAAAAGAGAAATGTGCGTTTTACCCGATAGGAAATCTATAGGTAAAAAAGTTAATGGATTAAAAAGGTATGCATATCAGTTAAAGTTCCTAATTAAAAGCTGTCCAAAATAAAGCAGGTTAAATATTCCAGAATGTTTTGTTAAAATTTATACATTAGCCATTGCTGTAAAATAAATACTCCAAGACCGGCAATGAAGCCAATAAGTGCCAACAAGCTAATGTTTTTTAGATACCAGAAAAAGTCAATTTTTTCAATTCCCATTACTGCAACGCCGGCAGCCGAACCAATAATAATTGTACTGCCACCACTCCCGGTAGAAAGTGCCAGAAATTGCCAAAAAACGTGGTCGGTGGGATACATTTCCATGCTAAACATTCCCTGTGCTGCTGCAACCAAAGGGACATTGTCTACCAGGGCAGAGAGCAACCCTAATAGGGTGCCGGTAATATATTCGTTTTTAATATTATTGGTAATAAATAATGCTAAATTGCTCAGTATCCCGAATGATTCAAGTGCCGAAACTGCCAGTAATATGCCTAGAAAAAAAAGGATACTTGAAGTGTCAATTTTCCGTAGGGCATGTGTAACCGAATATTTATAACGTTCTTCGGCAAGTTTTCTTAAATGTATTATGCTGCTGGCAAACCATAAGGTACCTAATGCAAGTAGCATTCCCATAAATGGAGGCATATGGGTTATTGTTTTGAATGCAGGAACGAACACCAGTAAACTTACACCAATAATTAAAATCAAATTGCCTTCCGGAATATATTTTGGTGTTTCCTTTTCACTGATATTTTCTATTACCTGACCTCTAAATTTAAAAAGTAAAATGAACATGGGGATTGCAGCAACAATCAGACTCGGTATAAATGTGGATCTTATAATATTTAAAGCTGTAATTTGACCGCCTATCCAAAGCATTGTTGTTGTTACATCGCCCAAAGGAGACCATGCTCCTCCTGCATTGGCAGCAATTATAACCATGGAGACGAACCATAACCTGTCTTTTTTGTCACGAAGTAGTTTTGCACATAACGATGTCATTACAATAGAAGTAGTTAAATTATCGAGAATTGCAGAAAGGAAAAAAGTAGCTATGGTAACTAAAATTAGAATCTTTGGTTTCGATTTGGTATGAATTGTTTCAGTTACTATTTTAAATCCGTTATGAGAATCAACAACCTCAACAATAGTCATTGCCCCCAGCAGAAAAAAAAGAATCGCTGAAATTTCTCCAAAATGATGCAAAAGCTCTGTTTCCGCATTAGCGTAAGATGGATTATAGTAAAAATAAAGTAGCCAGCACAATACCCCGATGCCTAAAGCAGTGGAAGCTTTGTCAATTTGAATTTTGTGTTCAAAGGCAATGGCAATATACCCAAGAATGAAAGTTATAATAGCTAACTCTATCATCTTATAATAGTTTAACGGATAAAATTATAAAATAAAAAATACTAAAAGCATCCCGATTTTACTTAAGCAATCTCATCTTAACAATAAATCGATGTTTCATGTTCGAAAGAATTATTAAAGTTATCCATTGGCTGATTTGAGCAAAATTGCAGCAACCATTTCAAATTTAATAATTGGGATCGGAAATATAATCTTAGTATATGCGTCAAATGGGTAAAAGGGGTTGGGCTTTAATACCGGGCAATTTACTCCCTTGCATTGCAAAAAATAAAAGTAATTCCACAAAAAATAATTGGGATACTGTACGTTACAGCCTTTAACCAATCTGTTCCACCCGAACTGATAATATAAAAGGCTAAAAGAGAAACACCTCCTACAGTCATTAAAATTCCGCCTTGTCGTTCTTTTATATACGAAATCATATATCCCGCCAGCGCAATAGCTGCAAAAGGGAAAAATTGGATCGATTTCCCCCCTCGACCTTGCAGTGCATCTGAAAGGCCGCTATTTAATGATAAATACACAAAAAAGAGAGCCACAATTAATCCTATAATTCGTGCTGATTGTCGCCAATAAAAAAAAGTAGTTCGAACCATATTTCATTTTTTTGTAAAAGTAGAAATATTGCTGCAATTGAATTGATGACCTGTCTTTTTTATTCTTAAAAGCTGGAATGTATCAAGGTGAAATAAAAAATGATTTTTTATGGCGTTGTTATGCAAAAAACAATATTTTTGGAGTTATATAGATATCTGCCTAAATCTCAACCGGAGGTTTGACAAAATCCAATTTTAAAGTCACTTAAATTCTATCTTATGAGAGCTTCAATTTTACTAACAGGTTTCCTTTTTCTCTGTGCCGCACTTAATGCTCAAAGTATTAATGACCCCATATTTTCGAACAATGCCTCTGCAACCTCCGTTTATTTTTCGAAAATCTCCGATAAGCAAATCGGCTTGGAAGGTTCCGAGTACTTATTCGACCAATGGTTGACCGGTAAAATCATAACACACTCGAAAGATGAGCTGGTTGATTTTCCGTTTAAATACGATCTGAAAAATAAGATGTTGGAGATTATGGTCAAAACCGAAATTAAAGTTCTTCCTGTAGGAAAAGTAAAGTATTTTGAACTTACCGGCATAGATGGTAAAAAACGGACATTCTATAGCGCCGTAAATTTTACTACAGACGCATATACCGATGGCTTTTTCGAAATTATTGTCCCCAGCGAAAAGTTGGGACTTTATAAGAAAACTGAATTGGTAATTCAGAAGGCAAAATATGTTGCAGCCCTGGATGCAGGTAACCCAAATGATCAGTTGGTTAAGAAAGATAGATATTATTATATGAAAGATAACAAGCTCTTTAAGTTGGGGTATACTAAAAAGGAAATTCTAACGATTTTTGGTGATAAGAAGGTTCTTGTTCAGGAATTTGCAAAAAAATCGAGAGTAAAGTTTAGGGGAGAAGCTAATTTGAAACAACTGGTCGAATATTATAATTCGTTGTAACAATAAAAATCATGACTAAATGTCGTATTCTGGCCGGTCTGTTTTTAGTTTTGATAAATCTTAATGCAGCACATGCTATTAAAGCCAAAGATTTGGTAAACCTGATTATTCAAAAAACCGGAAATACTCCATTCAAAAATACGGTAGATGTGTTTAAGGCTGGAAATCCCGACGAGGAAGTAACCGGAGTCGCCGTTTGTATGTTTGCCACCATAGATGTATTGAAACAAGCGGTGGAAACTAAATGTAATTTTATTATAACCCATGAGCCCATTTATTACAACCATCTCGATGCTACCGATCAATTTATTAAAGATGCGGTTGTAGCCGAAAAGCAAAAATATATTAACGATCATCATCTTATTATTTGGCGGTTTCACGATTACTGGCATACGATAAAGCCCGACGGGGTATTAGTAGGGATGGCAGAGAAATTTGGCTGGAAGCAATATGCTACAAACAATTTCTTAAACCGGTTCACAATTCCCGAAACAACATTACAGGAACTTATAGTTCAGTTAAAGGTAAAATTTCCGGGAGTTTCTTTTAATGTGGTTGGAAAGCCTGCATTGAAAGTTAGTCGTGTTGCATTTTCGCCAGGAGCCTCCGGGAGCAATTCTCATATCTATCTTCTGGGAGATTCGACGGTCGATGTCGTGCTTGCAGGCGAATCTCCTCAATGGGAAACGTACGAGTATGTTCGCGATGCGGTTGCACTGGGTAAAAGCAAAGCGGTAATTTTTCTGGGGCATATTCCATCGGAAGATGCCGGTATGGAGTATTGCACTACCTGGCTCAAAACTTTTTTTAACGAGGCACCGGTAACATTTCTGGAGTGCGGGCCTTCTTATATAACGTATTGAAAATTTCGATTATTTGATTAAAATGAGGTTTTTAAAAAGTCAATTATTTGTCGTTTTCAACTCCGCTCAATACAATAAATAATTGACTTTCAATTGTCAGTTCGAGCTTAGTCGAAGCCTTTGCAACTTATAAGATACTATTTTGTAATCTGGAGGCTAAGTAAGCTTTTTCGAATCTCATAATTTTTAAAAATTTATTTTTCAAACGCGATTCGAAACCACTTTTAACAAATTGTTAAAGTTTAAATTAAGATACCTAAATTGTAAATTACTAAAATTCCTTGGAAGATGTTTGATGTATCGTGCCGTAAGGTTATTGTCTAAAGTATGTTGCAGATAGACATTAGCCTTGAAAACAATGTATCTATTTCCAATAAACAAAGTGTTTATCCAGGATTATGACCGGTTCCATCTTATTCTTATTAGTCAAAACACAAAACTTCACTTTGGGGGAATTATTATCGGGTTACACCACTGCTGCAAACAACTCCCAATCGATTAAAAGGTAATCATCCATTTTAGTAAAGTAATAATTCTATCGGGAGATGCCTATATAGGGTTGGTTTATTTTAGTTTTTTTAAAGTTCAATCGAAATTTTTTTGTTGAGATTAATGAAAAGCAAGATTTCCATGAAGAATGTATCCCAATTCGCCATAGCAGAACCGATGCATTGAAATTTATTTTTATATCAATTAGTATTATTATACCAAACAGGTATTTTGTATAATAAATTTTATTTATAATTCTGCTAAAGACCAGCTCTTTTTGATGGTTGTCAGAGATGTCGGCGCGTATCTGTAATCTTTGCCAAGCCGTCGTTTGTAACGACAATTGTGATGCAAGAAATTTGGTTGATTGATGTTAATTTACGCGCTGCAAGCTCATACTAGCTTGAGGAGATACACTGGGAGTCAATTAATTTTTTATTCCGCCTAAAAAAAGATATTTTTGTCTTTAATTAAACGATTTCAAAATGGAAGTTACTGGCAAATACGATATACTTAAAGCGATACTTTCCGAAATGGGCGAGGTGGTTGTTGCTTATTCGGGAGGAGTGGACAGCGCATTTTTATTGAAAGTTGCGCACGATGTTTTAGGCGATAAAGCTTATGGAGTGCTGGCCATCTCACCAACATATCCATCGCGCGAGTTCGAAAAGGCGAAAGAAACAGCTGCATTAATCGGTGCCCGGATTAAAATAATTGAAACAAACGAACTGGAAGAAGAAAAATTCCGAACTAATCCTGTAAACCGCTGCTATTTTTGCAAAAGCGAATTATTTACCAAAATTGCCGAAATAGCCGAAAGTAAGCAGTACATAAACTTGGTAGACGGTTCGAACTTTGACGATAAGGGTGATTACCGTCCTGGCATGAAAGCCCTTAGTGAAAAGGGCATACGAAGCCCTTTACAGGAAGCGGAACTCACTAAAGCTGAAATTCGCCAGCTCTCGAAGGGACTTGGACTTCCAACCTGGAATAAGGATGCGCTGGCATGTCTTTCGTCGCGGTTTCCTTATGGCGAAAACATCGATATTGAAAAACTGCGGATGGTAGATGTCATTGAAAATTATCTGTTCGATCTGGGGTTTAGGAATATCCGCGCCCGCCATCAGAAAAATACCTTGAAAATTGAAGTCTCTCCCGAGCAAATTTCCCGTTTCTTTCAGGATGAAATCCGTTTACAGGTGCTGGCAAAAGCAAAAGCTCTGGGATATAAATACATTACCGTCGATTTGGAAGGCTACCGCCAGGGAAGTATGAACGAGGTGCTCGAACAGAAAAAAGTAAATGGCTTGGATTTAGTTATGGAGAGGCGATAAGTGAATTCTATCATATTGAGGAGAGTGACCACGAATTTATTTAGATTAATTCAATGGCAATAACTTAAGGAACGACTTCGACATGCAGTTTTTGGTTAATATGAACTGAGTGTTTTCCTAAGAATAAGCCAGATCCCCATTGTCTAAAAGTCATTCCGGCTGTCTTTGATAATCTGGAATATCTAATCCTAAAATTTTAGTATAAATTTGTGATTATAATCGAAATATTATATAAAAAAAGTGATTACGATTAAAAGGCTAATCGCTTTTATGCATAGCAAGTGTTATAAATACCTATAGTACATGTTCTTACAATTCGAGAGACATTTGTTCGCCTTTAATATCCAAATCTAAATTGATAGGATCTTCCATAGGGGGAGTTTCCGGTTCAGGAGGTGATTCAATAACAATAGGTTCCAGTGGTTCAATTTCATTTATCTGAGCCACTTCATAAGTAGTTAAACGTTTCCCTTTTGCTTTGCATCCTTTTACTGCAATAAATTCATCGGCTACAATTAATTCAACCGGACGGGTTTTATGGGCTTTCCCAAATTTGATTTTAAAGCGCGGGCGTTGCTCTCCCGAAATAATTACCAGACTGGAACCATTCTCTTCGGCAGTAAAGTTGGTGAGTTTATCGGTAGATTCGAATTGGAAGCGTTTCAGGTAATAAAATTTTTGCTCGCCATCGAAATAAATGGCGGTATATACTTTGGCTGAATTATATTTTTCAATAAACAACAAATCGTCTTCGAAGTGGTTCGAAAGTTCGTAATTGCATATCCGGTAGGCTCCCGATTTTGTTACCACCAAAAGTTTGTCGCCATTGTGGAACTCACCCAGGTATTGTCCTTTGCTATCGGTGTTTAGCCTGCCAACGGTCTCGTTATACCAGATTTTTGTTGCTTCAACTTTCGTACTGCCTTTTTCTTTCAGCATTATTTTATGGATAGCATACCGGGTAAGGATATTCCCTTGAGCATCGCGACCTTTGATGGCCAGTTCGCCAAAATCGGCATCGATATCCAGATTTTTTAAACGAGGCCTTGGACGGAGGAGAATTCTTACTATTTCAGCTTCTCCGTTAGGATTTACTGTAAAATAAAGGATTCGGGAATCGGGTGCTCCTTTGGTTAACGTATATTCTTTATCGCGGGTTATACCAGTGATAGCGCACCGTTTCATCATTATCGGCCCGTTCTTTCCATCGCGGTAAATCACATTGTAAATGGTGCGGGAATCGTTTTTCCGAAACACATTTACATATTGTAATTCCTTGCCCATAAAGGCCTTTTCCGAAACTTTGGTAATAATGTAAGTTCCATCCTTGCGTATGGCAATTACATCGTCTATATCCGAGCAATCGCAAAGGTATTCGTCTTTTTTCAGACCTGTACCGGCAAATCCTTCTTCCCAGTTAACATAAAGCTTTTCGTTGGCAATAATAACTTCGGTAGCTTCAATGCTGTCGAAGCTGCGCAACTCTGTTTTACGCTCACGACCTTTGCCATATTTCTTCCGGATATCTTCAAAATACTTGATAGTGAAAGGAACAATATTGTCGAGGTTGTTTTTTACTTTAATAAGTTCTTCTTCAATTCCTTTTATTAATTCATCAGCTTTTTTGATGTCGAATTTCGAAATCTTGCGTACCGGTTTTTCGGTAAGCTTCAATACATCGTCGCGGGTAATTTTACGTCTGAATAGTTCCCGATAAGGGTCGAAACCTCTTTCGACCGCATCTATAACCTGTTCCCAGGTATCGGTATCTTTTTCGAGTTCGCGAAAGATTTTCTGTTCGAAGAATATTTTCTCAAGCGATGACATATGCCAATCTTCTTCGAGTTCGGCAATCCGTATCTCCAGTTCTTTTTTAAGCAGGTTGAGGGTATTGTCGGTCGAAATTTTCAGCATTTCGCTCACTGGCAAAAAGCAGGGCCGATTGTTTTCGATAACGCACGAATTGGGCGAAATCGGAATTTCACAATCGGTAAAGGCATACAATGCATCAATGGTTTTGTCGGGATCGATTCCCGGAGCCAAATGAACCATTATTTCGACATTGGCAGCCGTATTGTCATCTACCTTCCGGATCTTTATTTTCCCTTTTTCGTTAGCCTTTAAAATGCTTTCGATTAAGGAAGAAGTATTTCGTCCGTATGGTATTTCGGTAATTACGAGTGTTTTTTTATCGAATTTATTGATACGGGCCCGAACTTTCAAATTGCCGCCCCGCAACCCATCATTGTAACGCGATGCATCCAAAAGCCCTCCCGTTGGGAAATCTGGAAAAAGTTCGAATGGTAATTTTTTTAGATAGGCAATAGACGCATCCAGCAGTTCAATAAAATTATGTGGGAGAATTTTCGAGGCAAGTCCAACGGCAATTCCTTCCACTCCCATTGCTAGGAGGAGTGGGAATTTAACCGGTAAAGTAACCGGTTCCTGATTACGGCCGTCGTAGGATGGTTTCCAGGAAGTGGTTTTTGGGTTAAACACTACATCGAGGGCAAATTTCGAAAGGCGCGATTCGATATAACGCGGTGCTGCCGCACTATCTCCGGTGAGGATATTCCCCCAGTTTCCCTGGCAATCTACCAGTAAGTCTTTTTGTCCAACCTGAACCAATGCATCGCCAATAGAGGCATCGCCATGGGGGTGGAATTGCATGGTATGCCCTATAATATTGGCAACTTTGTTAAATCGCCCGTCGTCCATCCGGCGCATCGAATGCAGAATACGGCGTTGCACAGGTTTTAACCCGTCGTTAATATGCGGAACGGCGCGCTCCAGGATTACGTAAGAGGCGTAATCTAAAAACCAATCTTCGTAAAGACCGGTTAATGGAACAATATTGTGGAGGTCCTCATGATGATCTTCCTGAGGTACATTGTTTTCCTCAGGGTCTTCGTCGGGAGTATGGATTATTTCGTCGGACATTGATGTAATGCTAATTTCTTGTTATTCTTATAAAATGCTTTTTGCTAAAACTTCATCTTCTTCGTATTCTTCTTCAATACGGAGGTTGTCGATAATAAAATCCTGGCGCTCCTGGGTGTTTTTGCCCATGTAGAATTCGAGGAGTTTCGAGATACTGTCTGCTTTTTTGATGCGAACAGGTTCAAGGCGGATGGTGGCGCCAATAAAGTGTTTAAACTCATCGGGTGAAATTTCTCCTAACCCTTTAAATCGGGTAATCTCCGGATTAGGCCCCAGCGATTTAATGGCTTGTTCGCGTTCGGCAGGACTGTAACAATAGTTTGTTTTTTTCTTGTTTCTTACCCGGAACAGCGGAGTTTGCAAGATATATAAATGCCCGTTTTTAATCAAATCGGGAAAGAATTGCAGAAAGAAACTGATAAGCAACAAACGGATGTGCATACCATCCACATCGGCATCCGTAGCGATGATAACCTGATTATACCGAAGGTTTTCCAGTCCGTCTTCAATGTTCAGTGCGGCCTGTAGCAGGTTAAACTCTTCGTTTTCGTAAACAATTTTTTTGGTGAGGCCATAGGTATTTAATGGTTTGCCTTTCAAGCTAAATACGGCCTGGGTATTTACGTCGCGCGATTTGGTGATGGAACCGCTGGCAGAATCGCCCTCGGTAATAAAAATGGAGGAATCGTTGCGCCGCTCATCGCTGGTATTGTAATGGGTACGGCAATCGCGGAGCTTCCGGTTATGGAGGCTAACTTTTTTGGCACGCTCTTTCGCCAGACTTTTAATGCTGGCCATCGATTTACGTTCCTTTTCCGATTCAATAATTTTCCGCATCAAAGCTTCCGCGGTATCGCTGTTGCGGTGCAGGTAGTTGTCGAGTTCTTTTTTTATAAAATCGGTGATGAATTTACTTACAGATACTCCATCAGGGGCAATGTCCTTAGAGCCAAGTTTTGTTTTGGTTTGCGATTCGAAGATAGGTTCTTCCACTTTGATACTCACCGCAGCAATTATAGAAGCACGAATATCGGAGGCATCGAACTCCTTGCGGTAAAATTCGCGGATTGTTCTTACAAATGCATCACGGAAAGCCAGTAAGTGAGTACCTCCCTGGGTAGTATTTTGACCGTTTACAAAGCTGTAATATTCTTCGCCATATTGGTTTCCATGGCAAATAGCCAGTTCAATATCTTCTCCTTTAAGGTGGATTACCGGATATAATCCGGGAGTACTCATATTTTCGTTGAGCAGGTCGAGGAGCCCGTTCTGCGAGTAAAATTTATTTCCGTTAAAACTAATTGTCAGTCCGCTGTTTAAAAAAACATAGTTGCGGCACATGGTTTCGAGGTATTCCGAAATAAAGTGAAAATGCCCGAATAACTTTTCGTCGGCAATGAAAGAGACCAGTGTCCCGTTGGTTTTGTCGGTATCTGTTTCCGGTTCATCGGTAATAATAGTCCCTTCGGTAAAGGTTACCGACCGGGTACGTTTTTCGCGGAACGCCTGGATCGAAAAAAACGATGAGAGGGCATTTACGGCTTTAATACCTACTCCGTTTAATCCAACCGATTTTTTAAATACTTTGGAATCATATTTAGCTCCGGTATTCATTTTTGAGGCGACATCCACGAGTTTTCCGAGCGGAACGCCACGACCGTAATCGCGAATGCTTACTTTTCGTTCGTTAATGGTGATGTCAATCTGCTTTCCAAACCCCATCATATATTCGTCAATGGAGTTGTCCAACACCTCTTTAATAAGAATATATATACCATCGTCGGGGGAGGTGCCGTCGCCTAGTTTCCCGATATACATACCGGGGCGTTTGCGGATGTGCTCCTTCCAATCGAGGGTCCTGATGCTTTCTTCCGAATAATTTGCCGTCATTTTTTAACAAAGTTTCGACAAATATAAATAAAGCAAAGCTTGAGGTGGAAAGAGTTTATCAACAGGGGTGTTAAAAACGGCGAATCCATTGGTTTTAGGGCAAAGAAAAAGTTGAAAAGATTATTTTCTGCTTTTGCGTTTTTTTGAAAGGGAGGATCTATAATTATTATTTACTCATACAATTTTGCGTCAATAGGAAATTCTTTTCCCTCTCATTGTCATTCTTAAGTGTAATCAAATGCTGACAAATACTATTCATGCGCACCATGGTTCTTTGCAGTATCAATCCAATGTTCAGCAAGAATTTTTGGATTTGCACCTACACCGCGAGCAAGATGCAATGCAACCCCCATTATTAAAACAGAAGCTTCGTGTAATTCCTGATTTGTTTGCAAGGTTCCAAATTGTTCCTGTACTTTTAATTGGAGTAGATCGTTATGTTTTTGGACAAAAGAAACAGGATCTTCCAAATCATCCGTAATTTCCGGTAGCATCAAATAATCTATCCACTCACTCCCAATCCGATCTGCTAATATTTCCGGAAGTTGGTTGCCCATTTTTCTCCATAGCGGCAATGTTTTCCGATCGCCCGATTCAGCTAAACCTGTATCAAGTAGGAGCATAAAAGCTATATCGGCGAGATTTTGCATCAGGTTTAAATATGCATCTTGTGCCTTTTCAAACGTATCTGTTATCTGGCCTTTCAGATATTCTCCAACACTCAAATGTGGTAATTCTGAAACCTCTGGACATCCTTCCAGACAAGGGAATTTATCCCCTTGGTATATATAGTGAACTTCTTCACTTTGTATTTGGCGACCAAGCGGATAAAGCCGGCAGGATAGCGGACGCCCTAAATGTACACTACATCCAAAATTTGCTAAATATTGACTGCAAGCTTGTTGTTTTTTCCACCCAATTTCTCCGTCAAACCGCAAGCGAATCCCTCCAAACTCACAATATAGATCACGAAATTCCCTGGGAGTGATTTTTTTCGCCCTGGCCAAACAGACCAATTCCCAGGGATTTAGCAGTACAAGTTTTCCATGACAGCAAGTTCCGGTCCGTGAGCAAGTGAGAGGCAATTTATCCTGAATACCGAGTTTGGTTGTTATCATCAATGTTGCTTTATTTGGGTACTACATTTATTCCCGTTGAAATTTAGAAAAATAAATTACTAAAAGCGAGTAGTCCCAATATTAAGATTTAAAGTTTGTGTTTACTCCTAAAAATCGAAATTGTTGATTTTAAGGAATTCTACCCAATCTATAGATGGATATCATTTGAAAATCAACAATTTGAAAAAATTTCCTTTAAGGGATTTAGGGGTAAAGGATTTTTCGGAGTGAGCTCAAGTATTTATCGAATACTTTTTATTTCCCAGCTTTTAACCACATAATAATTCCAAATTCCCTTTTGGGCCGCTATTTTAATTTTTAAGTCAGAAGGTTTTTTACCCGAAAATTGTTTTAAAGAGGAGGGAGCTACATGAATCCGTTCAGGATGATTATTATAGTCGAATTCAACTTTAGAATTATTAAGCCGAATGGTGAATCGCGCTATATTACCATGGATTATCTTGGTAGGATTTTGATTAGCAATTTTGTAGTTAATAAAATTCCAGGCTGTGTTTGCAACAAATCCGAAACTTAAATAAGAGAAAAGAAATCCCTGGATTAGAAAAAATAGCACTAAAAAGGCTTTAACGAAAATACCTTTTGCATCGGCGAGTTTTATCAGGAGAAACTGCCGCCGATAAAGCCCCAATATCAGTATTCCAGTTAATACCGGCAATAGAAAAATGAAAAGCAAGTATCGGAAATCCTGCCCAATAGTTTTATGTTCAAAATACATATAATGCAATACATTCGCTAACACCAAACCGAAAATAATTCGGAAATGGATCTTCTCCAGTTTCCTTTCTTTTAGAATATATTTTTTTCTTGATCCGAAACTTTGTTTTTGCATCTGATCTTGATTTAACTAATAGTCCATAGAATTTAAATAACTAAACACTTTTTAGGATGAAAAAGTGTTAAAGTTAATTAATTCTATAGGGTAAATATAGTGAAAGCTTCTTGAAAGCAGAAAGTTATATTTAATGGTACGTCAAAACATTTTATCTTTTCGGTAGTTTAAGGAAAAGGGGAAGTAGGCTCAAAGTTTGATTATCTGTTCCATGTGGCTGGCGTTGCATATTTTTGGATATTATTTGTTTTGGATATAGTTGTGTTTAAGTTTTTGCATCAATTGTTACGAGATAAAGTTTTGAGTAATAACAGGGAGATTAAACAATGATTTATTACATAAAAAACATGGTTTGCAACCGCTGCATTATGGTAGTGCAGGATGTATTTAATAATCTGGGATATCCGCCAAGCCGTATAAACCTTGGCGAGGTTGAGACGTCGAATTCCCTTTCACAAGTTGAACTGGAAAAGCTAAATGCATCGATGGTTAGTTTGGGGTTCGAATTAATTGATGACACCAAAGGGCGAATTATCGAAAAAATCAAAACAGCCATTATTAAAATGGTGCATCATACGCAGGAAGATTTAATGGTAAATTATTCCAATTATATTGCTTCTCAGTTAAATAGAGATTATTCTTATTTAAGCAGCCTTTTTACTGAAATTGAAGGTACTACTATTGAAAAGTATATCATCCATCAGAAAATTGAGCGGGTGAAGGAATTATTGGTTTACGACGAATTAACGTTGACTGAAATCGCCAATCAAATGGGATATAGTAATGTAGGGTACCTTTCGAACCAGTTTAAAAAGGTTACAGGTATAACGCCAAGCCATTTCAAGCAAATTAAAGAAAATAAACGAAAACCTTTAGACGAGGTTTAACCCGGAAAATCTTATAAACATTCTCTAAAATATCATAACAGAGTTGTCAGGGAGGGGCTTTAACTTTGACAAAAAATTTAAGGATATGGGAACAATAGTTCAAAAGAATTTTCCAGTAACGGGATTAAGTTGTGCATCCTGCGCACTCAATGTCGAGAATACGCTTAAAGGGCAAAAAGGTATTTTAAATGCTTCCGTGAATTTTGCAAATTCCACTTCTTCGGTCGAATTTATGCCGGGTACAGTAAATATTGCCGACTTGAAATCAGTAATCCAATCCATAGGGTATGATTTGCTTATTGAAGAAGAGGCAAATAATCAACAGGAAGAAATCCAAAAATTGCATTATAAACAATTAAAGAACAATACGATTTGGGCTTCTGTATTGGCTCTGCCGGTAGTGGTTTTAGCCATGTTCTTTATGGACCTCAAGTATGTCAACCTGATTATGTTTATACTTACAACACCTGTTGTAGTATGGTTTGGCCGCAATTTCTTTATTAATGCAGTTAAACAGGCAAGGCATCGAAAAGCCAATATGGATACTTTAGTAGCGTTAAGTACTGGTATTGCTTATCTATTCAGCACATTCAATACCTTTTTTCCACATTTCCTGCATAATCTTGGGCAGCATCCTCCTGTATATTTTGAAGCATCGGCTGTAGTTATAGCATTCATACTTTTAGGGAAAATACTCGAAGATCGAGCGAAGTCGAATACATCGTCGGCCATTAAAAAATTAATGGGACTTCAACCTAAAACAGTGTTTGTTATCCGGGATGATGGGAGTGAAGCTGAAATTCCAGTTTCAAAGGTAAAAGTGGGCGATAAGCTTTTAGTTAAGCCTGGAGGAAGAATACCCGTTGACGGTGAAATTACATCAGGCACTTCTTTTATTGACGAAAGCACGATTACCGGAGAATTTTTGCCGGTAGAGAAAGAAAAAGGCGCAAAAGTATTTGCGGGAACCATCAACCAAAACGGGAGTTTTGTCTTCGAAGCCAAGAAAGTAGGTGGGGAAACCGTTTTGGCTCAGATAATAAAAATGGTTCAGCAGGCACAGGGTAGCAAACCACCTGTACAAAAACTTGTCGATAAAATTGCCGGAATATTTGTGCCAGTGGTGATGGCAATCTCCATAGTGACATTTATTGTCTGGATGGTTTTGGGAGGGGAAAATGCTTTTGCACAGGCATTACTCGCTATGGTGTCGGTATTGGTTATAGCTTGTCCATGTGCTCTTGGGCTGGCTACACCCACTGCCATTATGGTTGGTATGGGCAAAGGCGCTGAAAACGGGATACTCATTAAAGATGCGGAAAGCCTGGAGTTAGCTTATAAAATCAATGCCATTGTACTGGATAAAACAGGTACCATTACAGAAGGAAAACCCGTACTGACAAACTTTGTATGGACAGTATCTGCCGAGGAACAAAAAGAATTGGAACAGTTATTATTTTCTATTGAATCGCAATCGGAGCATCCGTTAGCCGAAGCGGTGAGAAACTCGTTAAAACCACAATCAGAACAGCGATTTGTATTCGACAAATTTGAAAGCATTACCGGGAAAGGGATTAAGGCTACTTTTAATCAAACTATTTATCTGGTAGGAAACGAAAATTTGCTGGAAGATAATGAGGTAAATATCAATGAAGCTATTTTAAATCAGATAAAAATCTGGAAGGAGGAAGCAAAAACGGTTATATGTTTTGCCAGGGACAAGGAGCTTTTGGCTGTTCTCGCTATTTCGGATAAGGTGAAAGCCACATCAGCTGAGGCTGTAACGGATTTACAAAACCTGGGTATTGAAGTATATATGCTTACCGGCGATAATGAACAAACAGCGAAAGCTGTTGCGCAGATGGTTAGTATTCAACATTTCAAAGGAGGGGTAATGCCTTCGGATAAGGCCGATTTTATTGTTCAGTTGCAGAAACAAGGGAAAGTGGTTGCGATGGTAGGCGATGGAATAAACGATTCGCATGCACTGGCCCAGGCTGATGTTAGCATCGCTATGGGCAAAGGATCGGACATTGCGATGGATGTGGCCAAAATGACCATCATCTCGTCCGATCTCAAACTCATACCAAAGGCAATCCGATTATCAAAACAGACAATCGATACTATACACCAGAATTTATTCTGGGCATTTATATATAACCTTATTGGAATACCAATTGCTGCGGGTATTTTATATCCACTATGGGGTTTTATGTTAAATCCCATGATTGCCGGAGCTGCCATGGCCATGAGTTCGGTTTCGGTGGTAAGCAACAGCTTACGTTTAAAAGCAAAAAAATTGGGGTAAAATAAATAGTACTGTATTCGAAACCTACATCTTAGTTCTGCAGCATTGAATAGTTAATAGGAAATCAATGTCGTGGACTTAAGTTATGGATGCTATATAAAATAAACCTATTTCCTTTTTATCACCTGAAGTTTGTTTTCGGCCATATAAGCTGCATACCCTTCGTATCCTTTACTTTTTATAAGGTTAAGGCTTGCCGGGCGGTCGGAGCGAAATACCAGCGCGAAAATTTTGGAAATTGGATTGTTGAATTTCTTACAATCCTTTGCATTAGGGTATTCTGTACAATCGGCGCAACTTGCATATCCTTTCTCCATATTACATGTTCTTACTTTACACCAGGTGGCTTTTACATTGTTGGCGCATCCGGGGCATTTACCGCTGGTATATTTTCCACAGGCAGCGCAGTATAATCCGCAATAAGCGATTAATTTGGGATCGATTTTTATTTCGGTATGCATTGCAGTTTAAAGTTTTAGGCGTTAAAAAGATTCAATTGAGTTGGTTTAATGGGTTGGTAAAATTCCATATGCTGCGGCATAGCGTTTTCCCTGCATTTGGAATCAAATGTTTGCCACAATTTTGAATGGTTTGGGGCATTGCACGAATAATCGTGCCCGTAACGTACTTTATAATTTTCGGCTAATCCGGGAAACCTTAAATCGAGCTGTTTATAATAATATTCGCGCTGTCCTTCGCGTAAGGTCATCCCCATGGCTGCCAGGATATATTTTGCCCCGGCTTCTTTGCCCCGGATAACAATTTCTTCGATATTCTCCGGTTGGTCTGTCAGGTAGGGCAATACTGGCATTAACAAGATTCCGCAATAAATACCGTTTTGATTGAGTGTTTTCACTGCCTCAAACCTTTCGGACGAGCAAGGGGCTCCTGGTTCTATCTTTTTTGAAAGAGCGTCGTTTGCCGTGGTAATGGTTATTGAAACAGCTGCATAGGTAGTCGAAATTTCTTTCAAAATATCCATGTCGCGCAAAACAAGGGTACTTTTAGTGATGAGGTGGACTGGAAACCTGTACTTTTTTATTAATTCCAGTGCCTTCCTCGAAAGCTGCAGTTCCTTCTCGACGGGCATATAGGGATCGTTCATGCTTCCAAAGCCTATAGTGCCTTTGTCTCGTTTCGACCGTAATTCTTTTTCGAGCAGTTCAAGCGCATTTTCTTTTACCTCTATTTCCGAAAAGTTTTTGATTCCATAGCATTTACTCCTCGAATCGCAGTAAATACAACCATGCTGGCATCCCCGGTATAAGTTCATATTATACCGGAGACCAAACCAAGTGTCGGTGCCTGCTTTTAGAGACGAGAGAATTGTTTTTGCCTGAATAAAACTTGTCATGCCGAGAAATATAAGATTGGGGAACCGGCGTAGTTGAAAACTAAACCGATCAAAGTATGCAAAATTACTTATTCATCCGAACAATTATCATTGAGGCTATCCAGGCTTGAAAAAAGGTGCTTATGGTCCATGTTAGCGTCATTAGTAGGGAAATTTTGAAAGAACTTACTGACATCAACATTCCAGGTATAGCCGAAACGAGCCAGTATATCAAGGCAAAATTAAACGATTTTTGGATCACACTTCCCTGAAACAGGGTTTTGACTTTTTCCCATACCCAGGCAAAACCTATTGACAGAATAAAAGGTTCGATAAAATAGAGGTACATAAGCGGATCGTCCCATGGGCGAAAGAGGTTGGTGTTTTCGTATTCGGCTTTAACCGAAGGAAACAATGCATTTAACAGATAACCGGCAATCATGGCAACAGCGATCATTCCTATAGCTGCAACAATACCGGGGACTACTACTTTTTTCATGGCGGTTTAGATTTTAAGGTTAGAAATTTGAATTATAGAATTCCGACTTGTATTTCGGTTATATTATTTTCGGGATTAGTGAAGTCCATAAGCTGATATATTTCCCTGCATTCCCCCGAAGGCGTATAAGCTTTCTGGCCAATTTCGCCAAAAATATTTCCATAGGTTGCAGGTAGATTTTCCCAGCTACCCGAAAGAACTGAAGAGATGCATTTAAAAGGATTCAGCTTTTTAATCGCGAAATTTCCATGGTAGGAACTCGGATCAGTAACAGGTAGTGCAATTTCGAGTGTAAAAACAGTTTCAGGATTGCCGTCCATGCCATAATAAATCCAATATACTGGGCCAACAATTTCCAGGTCAGAGCGGTTGGCGTCGGCATATAATTCCCTTGCCTTGGTGCGAACAAAAGCGAACAACTCGGCCAGGGTTATCTGCTTTGTAAAATACAATACGGTAAACGGGTTGAATGTCTTAATTTCCATCGGATATGTTTTAAAGTTTATCCAAAAGTAAAGCCCGGTTGTGACAACCCTATGTCAACAGTTTTTCTATTTGCGATTTTTTATGGTTTGAATATAATTTCCGAATAAAGCTTTGAGTTTCTCGTTGCTTAAAATGTCAATTATATCGGCATACATGAGTAACCACCGGCAAAAATATTCCAGATCGGCCGTCAGAAAATTTTGTTCCAGGTATTCACCGTTTTCTTCTTCACCAATATAGCCGTAGTAATATCGGGTGGATTGTATTAAAGATGCTTTTGCTTTGGGAACACGAATGGTGACAGGTTCGAGCTCGTAATTTGCAAGGTTCATTTTGAAGAATTCGCGAATGGAGGTGACTTTTCGTGGGGCAAATATTTCAGTGGAAATATTGAGCGAAACAATCCGGTCAATCCGAAAATCGCGGTAATCGTTCCGAAACCGGCAAAAGCCTATCAGGTGCCACCCCAGGCCATAAAAGCAAAGTCCAACGGGCTCCACCATCCGGCCCGCAATAAGTTCGTTGTTATACCCTGCCCTGTAGTCTATTTGCAATATTTTTTTATCGGCAAGGGCCCTCTGAATGGAAAGCATGCAATTGTTCGGTATTTCGGACGAAAGGGCAGTTTGGTTGTGAAAAAATTCAATATTGCTGGTTAACCGGTCGAGAAATAATTTTTCGCGTTCGGGCAAAACCGATTTTATCTTGTACATCGCCGACTTGTATTGCTGGTCGACCGAACGATCGGACATCTTCTCCACAATTTTTTCGGCAGTAAGCATAGCTGATGCTTCTTCGGCGGTAAACATGACCGGAGGAAGATGGTACCCATCTACAATAAAGTATCCCTTACCCGGTTCGGCACCCAAAGGCACGCCTGCCTCTTCCAGGGCTTTCATGTCGCGGTAAACGGTTCGTTTGCTAATTTCGAACCGGGTGGCAATTTCGTCGGCAGTAACAAATTTTTTGGTTTGCAACTGTATTAGCATGGCAGATACGCGATCGATACGGTTCACTTAATTGGATTTGGATGAAAAACTAATCAAAAAAGAAAGCTAAAATATATGAAAAAAATTGAGAGAATAAGAAGATTGAATGGGAATTTGAAATGATATAGAATTTGTCTCTCTTCCCACAAACCGAAGTAAATAATCGAAATTGATCAGCGAAGTTGAAAACTTCGTCGCGTTAAATTACTGTCCGTTAACCCAATAATGCTTTTGGTAGGTTCGCAAAATGGATATTTTATTTTAATCTTTCTTGAGAGGTAACATATTCGCCATTTGGGGCGAAAGCTTTAATCTTATTCGATAGGACAGGTAATTCATAGCTCACTTTTTAGGTTAAAAAATAATGGTTAGCATTCGATGAAATTAAAGCTTATTCACTCAGTTGGCAAAAATATACCCAAACAACAAAATAAACTTTATAAATAATGAGGATTTGTTGCTAATTCAATTTGACTTTTTTGATTTATTTTTGTTATATTAGTAAATTAGCAATTTAGTATTAACAATTGATAAAATAGCGTTTATGCCCAAGCTTAAAGAAAAATTAAACGAAAAAATAGAATCATGGCGCGAAAGAACCAATCGACTTTTAAATGATTATGGAGATGTCGTGATTGACGAAGTTACCATTTCGAAAGCTATTGGAGGCATGCGAGATTTGAAATGTCTTGTAACGGATATTTCTTATCTGGATTCACAAGAAGGTATAAGGTATAGGGGATATACTTTGCCTGAGCTTTTTGAAAAACTGCCTAAACCTAAAGGCTCAACTATGCCTTATGTGGAAGGCTGTTATTATTTGCTTCTAACTGGCGATATTCCTAATGATGCTGAAGTTGCTGAGTTGATTGACGAATTTTCGAAAAGAAGAATCTTACCCCGGTATGTTTATGAGGTGATTGATGCATTCCCGTCTATAAGCCATCCAATGGCTATTTTTTCAACTGCAATACTTACTATGGCCAGGGAATCTTTTTTCAATAAAAAATACCATGCAGGGATCAATAAGCTAGATTATTGGGATCCATATTACGAGGA
>JAIFLU010000269.1 GCA_020048915.1 Bacteroidota bacterium
AAAATAAAAAAACCGGAAGTCATCCCGGTTTTTTATTAAGAATCCAATAATACTAACCCAAATAAGTCTTCAGAATTTTACTTCTCGAAGTATGCTTCAGTCGTTTAATGGCTTTTTCTTTAATTTGCCGAACCCGTTCACGGGTAAGATTAAAAGCTTCACCAATTTCTTCGAGCGTATGTGGGTGTTTTCCGTTTAGTCCAAAATATAATCGTATTATACTTGCTTCTCTATACGTTAATGTCGAAAGAGCCCGTTCAATTTCTTTTCTAAGTGACTCGGTTATTAAACCTCTGTCGGGGCTGGGCGAATCAGGACTTAAAATCACATCGTACATGGTTCCTTCTTCTCCAGGAGTAAGCGGAGCGTCCATAGATACATGCCTCCCGGAACTACGAATAGCTTCTTTAATATCTTCGGGAGCTACTTCTAATGCGGTAGCTATTTCCGGAACCGATGGCTCGCGTTCAAAACGTTGCTCTAATTCAGCAAAAGTCTTGTTTATTTTGTTTATAGATCCGATTTTATTGAGAGGAAGCCTAACAATACGGGCTTGTTCGGCTAAAGCTTGTAAAATAGATTGCCTAATCCACCAAACAGCATACGATATAAATTTAAAGCCTCGGGTTTCATCAAAACGCTGAGCAGCCTTTATTAGTCCTAAATTGCCTTCATTAATTAGGTCGGGAAGACTTAGTCCCTGATTCTGATATTGTTTAGAAACGGACACCACAAAGCGTAAATTAGCTTTTATAAGTTTTTCCAGGGCTTGGCTATCCCCTTGCCTTATCCTGCGCGCTAGTTCAACCTCCTCTTCAGCAGAAATAAGCTCGACTTTTCCAATCTCATGAAGGTATTTGTCGAGCGAAGGAGTCTCTCTATTGGTTACTTGTTTAATAATTTTTAGCTGCCTCATCGTCATTCGGGTAATATTAGGGATTTGGGTCTTTTCAGTATTTTTCTAAAATTTAAAAAACAATTATAATATTAGTAATGTGTTTTTTGTTAAATTTGATCTGCATAAAAACAATACTATCAAAGTAATGTTTTGTCCAAGTACTCTGAGTATTAGATTTATTTTTTTTTCTTTTAAACGATTCTAAGTTAATAAAAAAAATCAAAAATTATTAGGTAGCGAAAAAAATCACAATCATTTTGTGAATTCTGTGTATTTAATTAATATTGCATTATAATTCCAAAAACAAGAATAGTGGGGTTAGAAGGATTCTCCTGAAGATTAGCTAGAATAATCCGGTATACAATAAATATCAATCGAACATTTACCGATAAATAATTAAATTCTCCATAATTTTTATGTACGATATTCTCGAATTGAATAAAAAGGTTCTCCCTGAGTTGAGAGAGATTGCCAAGGAATTGAATATACCAAAAGTAGAAATACTTAAAAAACAGGAATTAATTTATAAAATTCTTGACGAACAAGCGGTTAAAAATTCCCAGGAAAGGATGAGTGAAAAGAGCGAACCTGAGGTTGTTCAAAATAAGAGACCCCGATTAGATAAGAAAATAGAGCCATCCATTGAATCGGAGGAAAAAAGTGAGACGAAACGCCGTGGAAGGCCCAAGGCATTTTTACCGCTCAATAAGCAATTGGAAATAAGAATTCCTGATATTAGCATTGTAGACAAAGATGCTATTTCAACTGAATCGGACGATGACGATCCTATTCCTTCTTCGAGAGATGACTCGGAGACAAATGAGATTTCGAATCAAAATGAGATCTCAAATAGAAATGAAATTAGTCCTGAACCGGCACCTGTAGTTTCTGCTCCGCCACAGCAAGCCCCCGAAATGAAGCCAAGGGAGGAATTTCAGCCACGCCGTCAATTCGAACGTAAATTTGAAAAGCCCATTGAGTTTGAAGGAACAATTACTGCTTCGGGAGTATTGGAAATTATGCCAGATGGATACGGATTTATGCGTTCAGCAGATTATAATTACCTCAATTCACCAGATGATATATATGTATCGCAATCGCAGATAAAATTATTCGGACTTAAAACCGGAGATACAATTACAGGTACAATTCGCCCGCCTAAAGAAGGCGAGAAATATTTTCCATTAATTAAGGTAGAAGAAATAAATGGCCGCAGTCCGGATTATATTCGTGACCGTGTTCCGTTTGATTTTTTAACCCCACTTTTCCCGAACGAAAAATTCAGTCTGGTTGCTAAAGGCGAGAATGCAAACCTTTCTGCCCGAATTGTCGATATGTTCGCACCCATAGGGAAGGGGCAGCGCGGATTAATTGTAGCTCAGCCAAAAACGGGAAAAACGGTTTTATTGAAAGATATTGCAAATGCCATTGCAAAAAATCATCCGGAGGTATATATGATTGTGCTTCTTATCGATGAACGTCCCGAAGAAGTAACCGATATGGCTCGCAGTGTAAACGCTGAAGTTATTGCTTCAACCTTTGATGAACCGGCTGAACGTCATGCGCGTGTTGCCAATATTGTGCTCGAAAAGGCGAAAAGATTAGTGGAATGCGGACATGATGTAGTTATTCTTTTAGATTCTATTACTCGCTTAGCCCGTGCTTTCAATACTATTGCCCCTGCATCCGGAAAAGTATTATCCGGTGGTGTTGATTCAAATGCATTACAACGACCCAAAAGATTTTTTGGCGCTGCCCGAAATATCGAAAATGGAGGTTCCCTTACTATTTTAGCAACAGCTCTTATTGACACAGGCTCAAAAATGGACGAAGTAATTTTTGAGGAATTCAAAGGTACCGGTAATATGGAACTTCAGCTCGATCGAAAGCTGTCGAATAAACGTATTTATCCTGCAGTAGATATTACTGCCTCAAGCACCCGTCGTGAAGACTTGTTACTTGATAAAGAGTTTCTTAGTCGTATCTGGATTTTAAGAAATTACCTTACAGATATGACCTCTATAGAAGCTATGGAGTTTATGCGGGACCGGTTATCGAAGACTCACTCGAATGAAGAGTTTTTGATTTCGATGAACAGTGAATAATATTTATCAATAATATTTAATAAAAAGCATTTTTCGACTAACTTATTTGGAATGAAAATGAATAAGGAACGTCCGAAATATGGAAACATATTTTGAATTAATTTTGCGTTTCATTTGATTTTCAGTCGTTCGAATTAATATAAAAGTAAAATGGCAAAAGAAAAGAAGTTTATCACATGCGATGGTAATTATGCAGCGGCTCATGTGGCCTACATGTTTAGTGAAGTAGCCGCTATTTATCCTATTACTCCTTCTTCAACAATGGCAGAATACGTAGATGAATGGTCTGCCAACGGTCGAAAGAATATATTTGGTGAAACAGTTAAGCTTGTCGAAATGCAATCTGAAGCCGGTGCTGCCGGAGCTCTTCATGGTTCTCTTCAATCAGGTGCGTTAACTACTACTTTTACCGCCTCGCAAGGCTTGTTGCTAATGATACCAAACATGTATAAAATAGCCGGTGAATTACTTCCTGCAGTATTTCATGTTTCAGCTCGCAGTTTGGCTGCTCAGGCGCTTTCTATATTTGGTGACCATAGCGATGTTATGAGTACCCGTCAAACCGGATTTGCAATGCTGGCAACCGGAAGTGTTCAGGAAATTATGGATATTTCTGCCATTGCTCACTTAGCAGCTATTAAAACCCGAGTTCCTTTTATGCATCTTTTTGATGGTTTCCGAACTTCTCACGAAATCCAGAAAGTGGAGGCTTCGGATATGGAAACACTAAAAGGTCTTTTGGATTGGGATGCTTTACAAGCTTTCCGCGACAAAGCTCTTAACCCAGAACATCCAGTAACCAGAGGGATGGCTCAAAACCCCGATATTTATTTTCAGGCACGTGAGGCTGCAAATAGTTTTTATAATGCTGTTCCGGATGCTGTTGAAGAATATATGCAGGAATTAAGCAAAATTTCGGGCCGCGAATATCATCCATTTACCTATTATGGACCAGCTGATGCTGAAAACATAATTGTTGCGATGGGGTCAATTACCGAAACAATTAAAGAAGTAATTGATTATCTTGGAACTAAAGGTGAAAAATTAGGCTTGATCAGTGTTCATTTATATCGTCCTTTCTCCGAAAAATATTTTATGAAGGTTTTTCCTAAATCGGTTAAAAGAATTACCGTTTTAGACAGGACAAAAGAGCCGGGAGCTAATGGTGAGCCTTTGTATCTTGATGTAAAGGACTTATTTTATGGAAAACCCAATGCCCCAATAATTGTTGGAGGACGTTTTGGTTTAAGTTCTAAGGACACCACTCCTTCTCATATTTTATCATTGGTAGATAATATGAAGATGAAAGAGCCTAAAAACCGCTTTACCCTTGGTATTGTTGACGACGTTACTTTCACCTCATTGCCAATACTTCCTGAAATTAATATTACACCTAAAGGTACTTTTCAGGCTAAGTTTTATGGATTAGGTTCTGATGGAACCGTTGGTGCAAATAAAAACTCCATTAAAATTATTGGAGACAATACTGATAAATATAGTCAGGCATATTTTGCTTACGATTCTAAAAAATCGGGAGGTATTACTATATCCCACTTACGTTTTGGCGATGTACCTATTCGGGCCCCATATCTGGTAAACACACCTGATTTTGTTGCTTGTCACGTACCTGCATATCTCGAAAAATACGATATGCTAAAAGGGCTTGTTAAAGGAGGAACTTTCCTTTTAAACAGTCATCACGATGCAGAAGAGACCAAAAATCGACTTCCAAATTCGGTTAAAAAGTATCTTGCTGAGAATGAAATAAAGTTCTATATTATTAATGGTACTAAAATAGCTGAGGATATTGGCCTGGGAAATCGCACCAATACCATTATGCAGTCTGCATTCTTTAAAATTTCGGAAGTAATTCCTTACGATAAGGCCGTTGCAGAAATGAAGAAAGCCATTGTAAAAGATTTTGGTAAAAAAGGCGAAGAAATTGTTAAGATGAACTATGCTGCTGTTGACCGGGGTGGAGAAATTGAAAAAGTTTCTGTACCTGCCGATTGGACAAAATTAGTTTCCGAAACAGCTAATCAGAATAGCGATGTTCCTGATTTTATTAAGAATATGGTTTTCCCTATTAATAACCTTAAAGGCGACGACCTTCCGGTTAGTGCATTTTTAGGCAGGGAAGACGGTACATTCCCTCATGGAACTGCTGCCTATGAAAAACGTGGTATAGCTGTAAATGTACCTGAGTGGGATTCTGCAAATTGTATTCAATGTAACCAATGTTCGTACGTTTGTCCCCATGCTGCAATTCGTCCTTTCTTATTAAGCGATGATGAGCTAAAGAATGCACCTGAAGAAACCAAATGCTTAAAACCAATTGGTAAAGTACTAGATGGATTGCACTTTAAAATTCAGGTAAGTGTATTAGATTGTACTGGTTGCGGAAACTGTGCCGATGTATGTCCTGCCAAACAAAAAGCGTTGATAATGAAACCGCTTGAATCGCAAATGATTGAAGCCCCACGTTGGGATTATTTTGCAAAGAATGTTACTTATAAAGATACCCTTCTGCCCAAAGATCAGACTGTTAAAAATAGTCAATTTGCTCAACCATTGTTTGAGTTCTCTGGTGCTTGCGCAGGTTGCGGAGAAACTCCTTATATAAAACTAATAACCCAATTGTATGGCGATAGAATGATTATTGCCAATGCTACAGGTTGTTCATCTATTTATGGCGGGTCGGCTCCATCAACACCTTACACTACAAACAGATTGGGAAAAGGTCCGGCCTGGGCAAATTCTTTGTTTGAAGATAACGCCGAATTTGGATTAGGGATTTATACTGGAGTAAACAAAATGCGCGCCCGGTTAATTGAACTAGTTAGAACCGCATTGCAAGCTGGCCTGTCGGTTGAAGCAAATACTGCCTTGACTGAATGGTTGGAAACTTGCGAAGAAGGTGAAAAAACAAAAGATACATCAGCCAAATTAGTTGCCTCTTTAAAGAAAGAAAAAAGCGGTATTGCCGCTGAAATATTAAAGATGGAGCAATACCTTGTTAAAAAATCAATGTGGATTTTTGGAGGAGATGGTTGGGCTTACGATATCGGTTTCGGTGGATTAGATCATGTAATTGCTTCGGGCGAGAATGTAAATATATTGGTAATGGATACCGAAGTATACTCCAATACAGGAGGCCAAGCATCAAAATCGACACCAATTGGCGCTGTTGCCAAGTTTGCAGCATCGGGTAAACGCGTGCGCAAAAAGGATTTGGGGATGATAGCCATGAGTTATGGGTATGTTTATGTAGCCCAGGTTTCTATGGGAGCTAACCAATCTCAATATTTTAAAGCAATTAAAGAGGCTGAAGCCTATAACGGACCATCAATTATTATTGCATACTCACCATGTATTAACCATGGTTTACGCAACGGTATGGGTAAGTCGCAGGAAGAAGCTAAACTTGCTGTAAACAGCGGATACTGGCATCTTTACAGATACAATCCAACTTTAGAAGAACAAGGACAGAATCCATTCCAAATAGATTCTAAGGAACCAGATTGGTCGAAATTCCAGGACTTTCTAATGAGTGAAGTTCGTTATTCATCGCTAAAAAAATCATTCCCGGGAGAAGCTACGGAGTTATTCAAAGCTGCTGAAGAAAATGCTAAATGGAGATATAATAGTTATATACGTCAATCGCAGATGGTATTTACCAAATAGTTTTTTTCGTTCTAAAATAAATGAAAGCCGCCTCAAACAGGATATGAGACGGCTTTTTGTTTAAATTTACATCACTTTATTGGCTAAAATTGAAAGCCTATAAATCAAAATAAATTTCTATTTTTGTAATTTAGATTAAATATAAATAGATTGGCTA
>JAIFLU010000271.1 GCA_020048915.1 Bacteroidota bacterium
AATTTACAAATAAATTTTTCAACATAATTCCCTCTTATTGACTACAAGTTTAAATTGTTTTTAAACAAGATATTAATCATTTCGGATTTGAGTATATTATATTGAAAGTCTTATATTTGTCAAAACATTTAACATAACGCAATGACAAAGCAAGATTTAGTAAGTGAGATTTCAAAAATCACTGGAATTGAGAAAGTTACAGTGATGAAAACCATTGAGGCACTTATGGATACAGTTAAAACCTCAATGGCAAGTAATAAAAACGTTTATCTCCGGGGTTTTGGAACCTTTCTGGTGAAAAAACGTGCCAAGAAAACAGCCCGTAATATCTCTAAAAATACCACCATTATTATCCCTGAACATTTCGTACCTATCTTTAAGCCTGCTAAAGAGTTTATGAATAAGGTTAAAACTATTAAGATATAAGAAATTAAAATTGAACTACATGTTAGTTAAAAAGGCAATTTTGTATGAAGTTGCCTTTTTGTTTTTACTAAATTTTAAATGCTACTCCCCCCAACCCCATGGGGAGATTGGATTTTGGTAGCGTTTAGCGCTCGGAAATATTGGTTGAATTGAAGCTATTGAATAAGATATTGCAAAACCAAGAATTTTAAGGTAGTTTATAGTTTACCTAATAATAAGACGAACTGCCCGATTATTTAAAGAGTTTAGTTATTGTCATTTATTAATATACTTTATATCGCTGAAAACAGCTATTGAATCAAGGTTGTTGATTTTTATTATATGCGATTGGATATCATTTCTGTTGGCTCCTATTGCCTTTATCAGCATTGCGAAACTGGTGTTGGGCGGTGTTCATAATGTACTCGAAATAAATACGAATAACCACCGTACCATTTGCAATATTTGCCCCAACAACGCCATGCAAGCCTATATACCCAATGAAGACAAATTCAAAAATATATATGTAGTGGAGAAAACGGAAACCAAGCAGGGTTGGTCGTCTATCTCGCCCGACGAAGGCTGGTTTAACGGATATCAGCACGATATGGATGCATTTTACAGATCGGCAGCGTATGACGAACCCATCGATAGTAACAGCAGTCTGGCCGCCGATGTTATCGCCACCATTTATGCAGGCTATGTTTCGGCCGAGCGCAAAGGCATTGCGGTTACCATTACTAATTTGTAACAACTAACAAACTACAACATAAAAACGAATGTCATTACAAAAACCGGTTAAAACTGGCAGGTATATTAAGTAACGGAAAACTAAAATGGTTACAGTTGCTGGGGTTACGACAAACATGGGTATTTATAGTTGGCAAGGTATTCACCAATCCTATATGGTGGTTCTTTCTGTTTTGGTTGCCTGGTTACTTTGCCGATACTTTTAAACTGGATCTTACAAAACCAAGTTTGCAACTGGCGTTGGTTTATGCTGCAACAACTTTTGGGAGCATAGGAGGAGGATATCTGTCGTCGTATTTTATAAAAAAGGGATGGCCGGTTTTAATTGCCCGCAAGGTTACTTTGCTAATTGTAGCCATTGCCGCAACACCTATCTTTTTTGCTCGATTTGCCACCAATATCTGGTTTACGGTTTTTATTATAAGCATTGCTTCAGCAGCACATCAGGCCTGGAGTGCAAATATATTTACCCTTGTTTCTGATATTGTCCCTAAAAATGCCTTAAGTTCTATAGTGAGAATTGGCGGCATGGCCGGATCGGCGGCTTCCACACTTTTTCCGTTGCTTGTAGTGTCACTATTAACGCATTATAAAGCTTCGGGCAATATAACAACCGTTTATAACATTCTGTTTATTATAAGTGGTAGTGTATATCTGCTGGCATGGGTTATTATTCAGCTGCTTACCACAAAAATGAAGGCAGTATAATTTTGTATCTCTTTTCTTTAATGGAAAAAATTTCATGACAGTAATTTCTTTGATTAGAAAATCGCGATTGAAAGCTTGCCTTATAAATTTAACGGAAATACTTTTCGTAATTAAATAAATAAAACTACATGAATATGAGATAACACTATATTTTCCAGTATTTAAAATACTAAAAAGAATAGTCAAATTTTTGAAGCTTGATGCTGTAGGTTCGAACATATATCGCAATTTAATAATCGAAGACTTTCAATTAAATTACTTTTAGGTAATGGTAGTCCATCTGTTGATGTTTAAATTTTAAGTATCTAGTGGTTGTCCATCCTTTGTCTATCCTTAAAATAAACCCTTCCCTAAGAATTATATTAAATTTAGGTAAATAACAGTCTGAGTGCTGCGAAGGAGGATTTTTTCTTTGGAATACCCAATAATATTTACTTCAAAATTTAAAATCATAGATATGAAAATTAATGTAAACTGGAATCAATTTAATCTTAGGTCAAAAATAATTTTACCAATGGTTTTGTTATCCCTCATAATGGTTATTTTAATTATAGGTGCAGCATACCTTTCATTTAACAAAAATTTAAGTAGCTATTTTCAGCAAACAATCTCAAGTAAATCACAAAACCTTCAATTTAAGGTTGATGAATTGGTTATCTCAGCAAAAAGTTCTTTATCATGGTTTGAAAAGTCTGCCAGATTGAGTCAGGCAATTATTAATAAAGACAAGGATAAAGTTTTGAAGTTAGGGGAAACCGCTATCTCGTCTTTTAATTTTGATTTTTTTATTGCAACTGATATCAGCGGAAACGTGATTGCAAGTGCCGGGGAGGTTTCAGATTCAGGTGATTTTTCCATTTCTGGTGAAAATTTAAGAAATATTATAGGGGGGAAAGCTTCTAGTGGTATAGTCTATGACCCTCATCTAAAAATAAGTGTAATTGCATTATCTCCCGTTATTACCTCCAACGATTCAATTGTTGGAGGTGTTATACTTGGATATAAGCTATCCTCCGAAAAATTTGTTGATAAAATCAAGTCGGATCTTAATCTTGAGGCAACTGTTTTTTTGGGAAACATACGACAAATGACTACAATAAGAGGAGAAGATAATAATAGAATTATTGGTACACCATTGAATAATGCCACTATTGAAAAATCGGTTTTGCAGGATGGAGTAACATATTTTGGTGAATCGCAGATTCAGGGAAAGAAATATAAAGCTTCATACATTCCCTTAATTGCTGAAAATAAGGAAGTAATTGGTATGTTATTTTGTGGAGAAAATGTAGAAATTATTGGAACTATCATATACAAGGTTGTTTCAAACATCGGACTAATTACGCTGTTTATTATAGGGGCTATTATTTTCATTTTAGGATGGATATTATTTCAGTATATTTTAAATCCATTGAGTGAAATAGTTGATGCAACAGAAACTGTTGCATCAGGAAATCTGAATACTTCCATAAAAGTAACTTCCCAAGATGAAATGGGAAGATTATCTCTAAGTATCAATAAAATGGTTAAGTCAATAAGGGATATAATATTAAATGTAAAAGACACCTCGGATACTATGAAAAACCTAAGTGAACGAGTGAATTCAGATGTTATATCCATAACCAACTCAGCTAATGAACAAGCATCTAATATAGAAGAGATTTCATCATCAGTTCAGGAGATGGTTTCAGGAATTCAACAAAACACCGAAAATGCTCAAAAAGCAGAAGAAATGTCCAAGTTGGTGATGGAAAAGATTGTATTTGGTGCCGCATTATCACAAAAAACTGCTGAAGTTATGGAAAATGTATCTGAGAAAATATCCATTATCAATGATATCGCTTTTCAGACCAATTTACTTGCTCTTAATGCTGCTGTTGAGGCGGCCAGAGCTGGTGATCAAGGCAGAGGATTTTCTGTTGTTGCTTCAGAAGTAAAAAAGCTTGCAAAAAGGAGTAGTGAATCGGCTGAACATATTATTTATATCTCACAGGAAGGCCTTGAATTTTCAAAAACTAATCATAATGAGCTTGATTCTATTGTACCTGAGATTAAAAGAACCGAAAACCTGGTAAAGGAAATTGCAGCAGCAAGTTCGGAGGAAAGCGCTGAGGCACTTCAAATAAGTGCCTCAGTAATGCAATTGAATGATATTGCTCAGCAAAATGCAGTTACATCTGAAAGGCTTGCGAATATCTCCGGAAAATTATTTGATAAAGCAAGGGAATTGGATATAGCAATTTCAATTTTTAAAATTTCAATTTAGTACAATATGAATTTTGGGAATCAAAATAAAGGGTCATATACAATAGTGCCTGAAGAATTCAGGCATTTAAGGTTCAAATTTAGAGTTGGTATGGATGCTGATGCCTGTATATTGAGATTTAATAGTGAAACGATTCATACCATAAAATATTTAACCGGCAGAAAGTTAGAAAAGGGGCAAAGCTTGTTCAATTATTTGGAAGAACATGAAATTCTTTTTTTTCGGCAGAATTTCAAATTAATCAAAAATGGGGAGTACATAACTAGGATAAAGAAATTTAGAAATCCGGATCAAAGAATTTTCTATTTCCAAGTTTTATTTTCACTAGAGTTTAATAGGGATAATGCAGTTTCTTGTATCATTGTCGAAGGTTTTAATATTACTGGTCAAAACAGTTTTGAATCCGAGAAGGCTAAAATATCACATAATTTAGCGGCTTCTTCAGGTAGAGATAATTTTAATCTGGTTTGCAGATTTACTTTTGATGGCACGCTTACATATTACAGCAGCGAATTTAAAAAAACTTTTATAAAAGAATTAGATCCGATTTCATCTGTAAAATTTACCGATTACCTTGATTTGGGGGAATGCAGTGAGTTTCTATTAAAACTTAAATCCATATCCCAGGAAAGCCCCACCAGTTTTTGGATGCACAAATCCAACGAAAGATTGTCTGAACCTTTTTTTCAATGGATCATTTTTGGACTGTTCAAAGATAAACCTGAGGCTTCAGAGTTTGTTGCATTTGGGAAAAATGTCTCGGAAGATAGAAAAAGGGAAATTGAGACAATTCTTTATAAAAATAAAATAGAAGCTATTCTCAAAGCATTACCTGATATGATATTTATTTTTAATAGTTCGGGAATTGTACTCGATTGTATTTCTCAGGAGCAAACCTTGTTATTAGCAAAAACAGAACAAGTTAAGGGTTTTCATATCAATAACTTTTTTTCAAAAAAAATCTCTGATGAAATTTTAGCTGTGATTAAAGAATGCCTTAAAACCAAAGAAACAATAAATTATTTATACACAATTGAAATTGAAGGGAACACATATACATTTGAAGCCAGGCATGTTCCCTTCGGTAACAATAAGGTTCTTTCGATTTCGAGGAATATAACAGAAAAGGTTAAAGCAGAAGAGGAGCTTATTAAAAGCGAGGAAAAATTTAGATTAATTTCAAACCAAACATCTGATGGTATTATAGTTATAACAAATCATGTTATTGAATTTGCATCTGATTCTTATCTAAGAATACTTGGCTATGGTCTGGACGAAGAAATAGGAAGAAATGAGGATTCTATCTTTGAACTGATTCATCCTGAAGACAGAGGTAAGGTTAAAGATAAAATTTACCAGGCTATTTCTGATAAATTACCAGATGTAACCTATTTATACAGAGCTAGAGCAAAAAATGGACATTATATCTGGAGAGAGGACCATGCAACACTCATTTACAATTCACAGAACGTTTATTACAAAGCATATGTTATAAGTCGTGATGTAACTGAGAGAATACATTTCCAGGAACAACTTTGTATTAATGAGGAAAGATTGCGGATGGTAATCGAGATATCAGATGCTGCTGTTTGGGATTGGCAGATAAAATCTAACAGAATTATACATAACGCCATTTGGTGCAATCACCTTGGTTTGGATACCGATTATCAGGAACATGACCTGGAGTTTTTTTCATCATTAATTCACCCCGAAGACAGAGAGAAGGTTTTTAGCAGGATTCAGGACTGCCTGAATAACGGAAAACCTTATGTTAGTGAACATCGGTTGGTAAAAAAAGATGGTGAAATTATTTGGGTAATCGATCGGGGAAATATAGTAAAGCGCGACGATAAAGGTAACCCAATTCGCATGTTAGGCAGCTTTATCAATATTACCTCAAACAAAGAGCAAAATCAACGGATATCAATACTGGAAAGAGCCATTGAACAAATTCCTAATGTTTTGGTCATTACTGATGCTAAAGGGATAGTAGAATATGTTAACCCTCAGTTTACTATTTCAACAGGTTATCTAAAAAATGAAATTATAGGTCAGAATGTTAATTTATTAAAGTCGGGAAACCATGCAACGGAATATTATAAAGAATTATGGGAGACAATTAAATCCGGGAAAACCTGGAGAGGCGACTTTCATAATAAAGATAAAAATGGGAAGCTTTATTGGGAAAGAGCCATTATATTTCCGGTTTTCAATGAAATTTGTGAAATCGACCATTTTATTGCGATAAAAGAAGACAACACTATAGAAAAGGAACTCTGGAACCAGCTTTATGATGCCAAATTAAAAGCCGAAGAAAGTGATAAATTAAAATCTGCTTTTCTGGCAAATATAAGCCACGAAATTCGCACTCCAATGAATGGATTACTGGGATTTATTTCATTTTTAACCCAAAAGTCTGTTTCGGAAGAGGAAAAAGCAAAATTTGTGAGTATTATTCATAAATCAAGTCAAAAATTATTGACAATTGTTGACGATTTAATTGAAATTTCAAAAATTGAAACCGGGCAATTAACTTTATTTCGCGATGCTGTAAATTTAAATGATTTATTTACAGAAATCCGGGATAAATACATGGAAGATATAAACAAAAAGAGCATACAGGTATATTTAGATTTAAGTCGTCCCTATGAATATGCTTTTGTTATTTCCGATTTATCCAAATTAATCCGAATACTGGATAATTTATTTA
>JAIFLU010000286.1 GCA_020048915.1 Bacteroidota bacterium
TTTAACCCCATAGCTATTGTTTCTATGGGTTACAAATATATGTAAAAGAACTTATTAAAAATTTAATCTATATAATGTCTAATATTTATGAAAAAAAATAACAGATTTGTATTTCTAATGTTACTGGCAATAACAGCATTATCGGCTACTTCGTGTTTAAAAGATACTGATGGCGAAAAAAGAGAAGAGGAAAAAAGATTAATCGATAATTATCTTTCTGTAAATAACATTACGGTAACCCCAACCACTAACGGCCTCTATTATATCGAACAGCTGCAGGGAACAGGCGCTTCGCCAGTATATGGCGACTTTGCATTAATTAAGTTTAATGGATATGATATTAATGGGGAATTATTTAATACAACTGATAAAGCTTTGGCTGAACAGAAAAAAATAACTCCAAGTTTTGCTATCGGAGGCCCCTATAAAATTTACATGAATGGTAACTATTACTTACCGGGAGTGCTCGAAGGGCTCACCAAAATGAAAGAAGGCGGAAAAGCGAAAATGATTATGCCATCGCTTCTGGCTTATAACGATTACGTCCCCCGAATATTCGATGTAGAACTTGTAAAAGTTATTTCGAACCCCATGGCTTATGAAAGAGAACAAATAGCCAATTTTTTAGATACGGCCTCCACCCTGGAAGTAAAAGATTCGACGGCTGCCGGATTATATTATATCGAGAAACTTACCGGAACAGCGGATAAGTTTCCTGCTTTAGGAAACACCGTGAAGTTAAAATACAAAGGCTATTTTCCTGATGGACGCGTTTTTGACACAAACTATGATGCAACCGACTCACTAACCTTTAAAATTGGCGATTTATCAGTAATAAAAGGTATGGATGAAGGTATTAGACTAATGAAAAAAATGGGCAAGGGAACATTGGTAATTCCTTATTATCGTGGCTATGGATTCGATCAGCTTCGCTCAAAAAATCAGGTAGTAATCCCGTATTTTTCCACATTAATTTTCGATATTGAATTACTGGATATTAAGTAGGTAATTATCCAAATATTACAAATGCCTGGGAAGTATTTCTCAGGCATTTTTATTTTGACAGAATTCAATTAAAATCTAAACTATTAAGCATTAAAGTATGTGCAATCTTTTCACCACTTCTATTGATTCTTTTACACTTTCTGCGGATAGATTTACCATTGCTTTGTCACTATCGTTTAACTCAAATTCGAGGATGTTTTCTACGCCACCCGAACCCAATTTAACTGGCACGCCAAAATAAATATCATTTAACCCATACTGTCCGTTTAAATATGCGCTGCAAGGGAAATATCTTTTTTGATCGAGCGCTATTGCCTCTACCATACGGGCAGCAGCATAACCCGGGGCATACCAGGCCGATTTACCCATAAGGTTCACCAATTCTCCCCCACCTAAACGGGTACGATTAATAATATCCTTTAACTTCTCCTTTTTCAAAAGTTGAGCAACCGGAACTCCGCTAACAGTAGTGTAATTGATAATAGGAACCATGTGATCCCCATGTCCTCCCAAAATTACAGCCTGTATATCCTTTGGGGAACAATTTAATTCCTCGGCAAGAAATGCGCGATACCGTGCAGTATCTACCAAACCTCCCATACCAATTACCCTGTTCGATGGGATTTTTGCTGCTTTTAAACAGCAATAGGCCATTGCATCCATAGGATTGGTAACAACAATAAAAATTGCATCAGGCGAATATTTCAAAATATTCTCAGTAATCGATTTTACAATATTGGCATTCGTTGAGATCAAGTCGTCACGGGTCATACCCGGTTTTCGAGACAAACCTGCAGCAATTACCACAATTTGAGAATTTGCTGTTCGTGAGTAATCATCGGTTACACCAAATGTTTTCGTGTCGAATAGGGCCAAAGGGGCCATTTGCATAATATCCAACGCCTTTCCTTCAGCAAGGCCATGTTTTATATCCAATAATACAACCTCATTCCCCAGCTCTTTTTCAGCTATAACAATTGCACAGGTTGCTCCTACATTTCCAGCACCAATAATCGAAATCTTCATATCTTTTTTCTTAGAACATGCAATATTAAAAATTTATAACCACACTGGCAGTGGCTTTTGTTGTTTTTTATGGCAATGCAAAAATTCTTTTACCTTTGCACCCTGATTTTGAAAGTATTGATATGACAAAAGTAGTAGTTGGGCTTTCGGGTGGTGTAGATTCAAGCGTTGCTGCATTTCTTCTCAAACAGCAAGGGTACGATGTTACCGCCCTGTTTATGATTAACTGGCACGACACTACCGGAACTTTGTCTGGCGACTGCCCCTGGAACGATGATCTGATTTTTGCGGAACTGGTGGCCCGAAAACTTGGAATACCTTTCGCGACAGTTGATTTAAGCGATCAATACCGAAAAAGGGTGGTAGATTATATGTTTTCGGAATATGAAAAAGGCCGCACCCCAAATCCCGATGTGCTATGCAACCGCGAAATTAAATTCGATATATTTATTGAAGCAGCAAAGAAATATGGCGCTGAAATAGTTGCCACCGGACACTATTGCCGCAAAGAGACCTTTACTAAAAATAATCAGGAAATACACCGGCTCCTTGCCGGAAGTGACCCCAATAAAGACCAAAGCTATTTTTTATGCCAATTGTCGCAGCAACAACTTAGCCAGGCGTTATTTCCTATTGGGCACTTATTAAAACCTGAGGTTCGGAAAATTGCGGAAGAACAAGGACTGGTTACAGCAACCAAAAAAGATTCCCAGGGAATTTGTTTTGTTGGAAAAGTTGACCTCCCCACATTTCTGCAACAAAAAATTAAAAGTAAAGAAGGCAAAATTATAGAAATTGAGCATGACTCCGAGCGATTTAGCCAGGAAGTAGCCACGGATATATATCAGCCATTTCACTTTCAACCGGAGGATGGTACATTGATAGGTATGCACCCCGGAGCGCAATTCTATACTATTGGTCAGCGCAAAGGCCTTCATATCGGAGGTAAAGCAAAACCACTGTTTGTAATTGGCATTGATGTGCAAAAGAATATTGTTTATACCGGACAGGGGGAAGATCATCCGGGGCTATATCGAAAAGGATTGTTTATAAAAGAAGAAGAAATTCATTGGATAAGAAACGATTTAACAATGGAAAACGGTCAATCACAGCATTTCGTAGTCCGGATCCGCTATCGGCAACCCTTACAACAAGCCATTCTTCATAAACGCAAGGAAGGATTGTTTATTGAATTTGACAAACCTCAACGTGGAATTACTGCCGGGCAATTTGCGGCCTGGTATCAGGATGAGGAACTTATGGGCTCCGGAGTTATAAACTTATAATCCTAAAACAGTGGTGTGCATATCTGCAAAAAAACAGCGACTTACCTTTTATCTGATACAATTTCCTAAAAAACATTCCCGATTCTGATTGCAGATGGTCAAAAAACAGAAGCCCTATCGGGAATAATCCAATGAATTGGCGCGCTCGATTTTGATGTGGTATTTGCTGGACATTATGCATTACCCGAATCTTTTGACCCCCATTTTACGGGATTATTAATGATATATTGCCTGATACGCAGAAATTCCTGGTCGTTGCGGATGATATGATCGTGATAGAGGGATTGCCAGGCAAAGCCACTATTTATTTTTCGGGCTTCTATAGTGCATTTTCTTTTATACTGGTTAATGATTACACCCAAAGATTGTGGTATCCATTTTTGGGATGCTATTTCAGTTCGGTGACTGGTTGTATTGCTATTGTGATTGGCACCGGTACTGGTATCAGTACCGGTGGATACGCCCAATTTGGGCGTATTTCCAATCCCATTTTCACCACTATTGTTGTCCTGTTTGTTGATATTAGCCTCTCGGTCTCGATTTTCAACTATCAATATCCCATGCATGTGATCGGGCATTATTACAAATGCATCCAATGTTACACCAGGGAAATGATTTGGTATTTCCAACCAATATTGATCGGCCAATTTACCGATTTCGGATAGATTCATTTCTCCATTGTGAATCTCCCCAAAGTAATGGTTCCGGTTTTTTGTATTGATGGTAATAAAATACATCCCATTCCCGGCATAATCCCACCAGGCAGCGCGGATTGTTTCAATGCGGTATTTGTTGAGATATTTCGAGGACATGTGGCTGGTTTGATGATATAATATTACAAAATATCTTTTTCAATTTCTTTTTCGTTGTTTATTTCTTATGTTTGATAATCACCAATAAAAAAATCGATTTTTAATTCAATCAACAAAAATTGAATCAAACGTATATTTTTCTCAATAATGTAATTCCAAATGCTAAGTACCGATGAAAATATTTAAATTGATTGTAATTATTATTTGCTTTTCCCAAGTTTCCAAATCTTTTGGCCAGAACGCTGATTCAATAAGGTTTTTTCAGCCTTGTTCTGAGGCTCTTTTTATTATTCCTGAAAAATGGCCCCACTTTCCCGAAGGTGATGAGATGTTGTTAGAAAAACTCAGTAAAGTAAAGGTTGACAAAAAACTATCACAAGAAATCAGAATTTTAGTAAGGGTTAATTGTAAAGGTGAAGCCATGGATTTCAGATTATTCAAAAAGGAGAAAGCGACACCTTTGGAAAAAGAAGTTTTCGGCATTGTTTCATCAGAAAAAACATGGATACCGGCTACTAATGGTTCAATTAATGTGAATGTTTACTATATCCTTCACCTGGAAGTTAAAAAAGGGAAACTTAAAATTAAATATACCAATACCGGAACAACCATTAAATGGAATGATCCACATTATAAGGATAATATATAGATATTAAAAAACTTTTCCGCTTGAGCATGTGCTGATGCTGGCAAACAATTAGTAAGCAGCAATAAAAGCTGCTCATGGCAATGAGTAAAATATAGGATCCTTTTTATTTATTTGTATAGATGAGCTGTTTGCGATTTGCGATGCCTTAAAGGCACGGATAAAGGAAGCGCAGGAAACGCAGGGGATATTGGCGGAGTGCGCGGTAGAGGGGGTATTGGGGTGAATTGTAAAATTGTGAGATAAGTTAAATTGGTTATTTTTAGATAATAATTGTTTATTTTGGAACTTTCATCAAAAATGTTTAGTTATAACTAAACCAAATGTATAATTTCGCGTTACAAGAAATAACTGAAATAAAAGGCAGGCTAAAAGTTTTTAAGCTGCTTATGAATGATGCATGCCTATACGACGAATTTGAAAAAGAAATTGAATGCGAAGGAAATTTAAAAACCGAATTACTTACTATTGCAACAAGGTTGCACGAAATGGCCGATTTGAAAACGATGCCTCCGAATAAATTCAAGGATATAACACCACCAAAAGAAACAAACAAAGAGTATGAAATAAAAACTGCTAATTTACGGGTATACCTGTTTCACGAAAAAAATACCGGCCGCATAATTGTTTGTGGTGGTAAAAAAGGAACTCAACAAGCAGACATTAAACATTTCAGAAGAATTAAAAAAGAATACTTTAATCAAAAGCCATGATCAAAAGAGAAGAATTATTGCAAACTGAAGAATATTGGTTCGAAACCCTTCAGAATGAAATTTACCGCATGGTGGCCGAATATTTGGAAAATGAAAAAATGAACCAATCTCAATTTGCCGAAAAGTTAGGGGTTTCCAAGGGATATATTTCGCAAATAATGAATGGTAATTTTAATTATACTTTAAAAAAGCTGATTGAATTATCGTTGGCTGTAAATAAAGCTCCTGCTATCGATTTTAAAGATCTGAAACAATTTATACAGGACGATAAACAGAAGCGTTTTGAAATGGAGTATAAGCCATTTTTTAATATGACTGGTTTATCTCAGGCAAAAAACATTGCTCAGACAAGTGTGACAAGCACCATTGTCTCAAGTCAAAATACCGATTGTTATACTTTAGAAGCTGCATAAATGGAGCCTTTGAAAATTAATTTAGGCGTAAAGAAAATAAAAGACATTGAATTTTCTATAAATGAAAATATTGATGTTCCAACCCCCGTTACCGCTAACATAACATTTGAGCTCTCAACCCACTTAAATGAAAATGAAAATCTGGTTGAAATGGTTCTTTCTGCCACATTTACTGATCAAGAAAAAGAAAATATATTAATGAAAATCAAAACCAGCAATATCTTTTTTTTATTGGAACTTCAGCAGTTACTAGACAAAGAAACTAAGCAATATAATATTCCAGACAACATTATGATTACCATGCTTAGCTTATCCATAAGTCATACAAGGGCCTTATTGGCTAAGAACACCTTAGGGACTAAATTCTCCGAAATATACATACCCATTCTAAATCCGGCCGAACTATTCAATAATCTGTATAATAAGCATTGATTTTCCCGAACAACACCGCATTGTAGCTGTTTGCTCTGTGCGATGCATTAAAGGCACGGATAAAGGAGGCGCAGGAAACGCAGGGGGTGCTGGCGGAGGGGGTTGTGGAGGAGGTGTTGGGGTGATAGCTATTCCAATCTTATGAAGTACCAATTTGTATTTTTGGTTTTTCTTTCCGGTAAAACATAAGGTATCTTGTCAAGCTGGTTATTCTCATCTAAATTTCGTAAAACATCTCGGATAGGCAACCCATTTCTGTGATCTTTATTAAAGATACCAGCTTTGATAAAATAAGGCATTAAATCTTTTGATCGAATTTTTGAAATTTGGGGGTTACTTTCAAAATATTCTTTAATTACGTGATTGATTTTTGATATCATTAAATTGAGTATTAAAGTTGAGTTATATTAAGCAATAGTTCGTTAATAAATTAAGCAGCCATAGTGCCATAGTATATAAGTTCATTGACATATTTTTGATTTTTAGCAGAGTGTGTATTAATT
>JAIFLU010000278.1 GCA_020048915.1 Bacteroidota bacterium
TTAAGTTTTACTTTATCAGTTTTAATATATTCTATTGATTCATCAATTGATGATGAAAATAATAATTCAATATGTTGCTTTTTAATTCGATTTTTATAATCAATAAAAAAAGACTTAAGTTCGGAACATAGCTCAATAATATTACAATCTTCAATTTTTACAGCACTTTGCCCCGATTCTATTTTCGAAATATCAAGAATATCGCTAATTATTTCAAGCAAATCGCCACAACGTTGTTCTATTATTTGAGAAAATTGCAATAACTTCATTTTGTCATTAAAATTATCGGGAAGAAGGCTCGAAAAACCCATAATAGCATTCATCGGGGTTCTAATTTCGTGGCTCATATTCTGCAGAAAAGCTGTTTTGAGACGGTCGCTTTCTTCGGCATTCTCTTTAGCTTTTTTTAGTTCGTCCAATAATTTTTTCCGATCGTGAATATCAATATGAACTCCAACAGCTCTGTTAGGTTTGCCCAACGCATCATTTCTATAACTTTTTCCCTTGCCTAAAATCCATTTATACGAGCCATCTTTACATTTTAACCTGAATTCAACTTCATAAGGTTTGCCACTTTCAATACTATCTTGAACTATCGGCATAACAATCTTGGCGTCATCAACATGAATAAGCAAAATAAAGGTGTCAAGACTCATTGGCAACTCTTTATCAGCATAGCCAAGCATAGTATAATACGATGGACTAAAATAGGTGTTATTTGTGATGAGGTTCCAATCCCAAAATCCGTGTTCTCCTACTTCAATTGCTAATTCTAATCTAATTTTTGTTTCCTCTATTCTGCTATTTGCATCTACAAGTTCATTGTTTGTTTGGTTCAACTCTTCGTTTATTTGCGAAAATTCTTCATTTTGCGCTTCAATTTCATCATTTTTTTCAAGAAGTAACTTTTCAATTGTTTTACTATCAGTAATATCCTGATGAGCCCCTAACATTCTAACAGGTTTACCATTAGCATCTCGTATTGCAACACCTCTGCAACGTATCCAAACAATTGAACCGTTATTATGAGTATATCTTACAATTTGATCGTATGGATGGTTTGGATTTTCGCAATGTTTTATAAAGTTGTCTATTGCTAAATGTAAATCTTCTTGATTAATTATATTCTGCCATGCACTGGATTTATGGGGCATTTCTTCCGGATTATACCCCAAAACTCTCCAAAACTTTGGGTTCATCCATTCATTTTCGGGCTTTTCCAAATCCCAATACCACAAACCGTCTAATGATGATTCTTGAATAAAATCAAAAATTGACTCATCAGTTTTAATTAGCGCGTAAAGTTCTTTTTTTAAATAATTATCTTCTGCAATATTTCCCATATTCAATTGATGTTTAAATATGTTACAGCGTTAAGTTAAGCTTATTATTTTAAAGATATTCATTTTTCGTAAAACTTATTGAATCAACAATCCATTATTTTATTGCAATCTAATTTTTCAATTTATAGTGGAAACTCTCATCAGGAGTCAGTTTTTAAAACGGGTTATACCGTTACATATAAATATGTCGGGGTTTTAGAAGCGATTTCTTGTCGGGACGTTAAGAGCTAAATTAGAAGGCAGCACCTTAAATTCCGAAATTCTGCCACAATAAAATTATTATGATGTTGAAAACCTTTAAGGCATAGCACCGAGGGTAACGTTCAACAACGTTCTTATTTTAGATTATGATCTAAATGTTGGTGGCAGTAGTTTTTATTTCATCAATCCTATAAATTTCGCAATTTTATCCTTGTAATCACTTGATAATCTGTTGTAATTTGTTATCATTCTTATTCTTAAATTTAATCTCTTTGGTCAATTTTCCGAAACAGCGTTTCAAAAAAATGCTTCTTGAATAAATACCCCGAAGCAGAGCTAACGAGGTATTTATTATTGTGGAGCTGGCGGGAGTCGAACCCGTGTCCAAACAAGAAACAGAAAGGCTTTCTACATGTTTATCCGATTATTGGTTTTCGAAATTAGCCTGGTATATGGCAAAAATATACATCTGTCACTTGCTGCAAGCAGTAGCCATACCCCGTGATCATACTTCGCACTCCCGGTATGCCACGGGTGGCTCCACTCACAACGGCTTGTGCTTAAAAAGCAAAAAGGCCACAAGGGATTGCAGTCATTTTAGGTTTTTATAAAGCCACTTTTAAAAAATCATTTCGTAATTTTCTTTACTTGATATGGAGAAAAGTCTGGCATATATTCATAATTGTTCCGGGTAATCAATAGTTCACCTTTTACTTCGATTAATAAGCTTATACTATAATTTTGAGGAACAATGCCACTATCGTTTTTCTTTATATTTAAAGGTGTTATGCAATAAAATGTTGGATTGAGTGTGTTTTGGGGTATCTTTCGAAAATTTAACTCCAATATTGGCTTGTCTTTTTGTGGATCGAAGTCGCTTTCAGTTGATCCATCATTTGTTAAATTTATTTCCCAGCTATGTAATAAATACGCTTCAATAATGTTTTTAGTGTTTTGAAATTGTAATTCTCCTATTTTGTTAAAATACGGTGCAAGATAGACATGATTACCTTCTCGCTTAAGATCAAAATAGCTATCTGGAATGTTTTCATTAGTCGGTGTAATAATATTATAACCATCATTATCTCCGAATGTGTTTTTTACAGGTATTATTTTAGCGTATGTCATTAGCCCCATCCAGTATAGGTGTTCTCTTATTTTATTTGGATATATTCCGATTTTAGGTAAAATATTTTCAATGTCTGCCACAGTTAAGCTTGTATTCATGTATAAAAAGTAATCAGTTTTTATTTTAACTGTATCACTTTTTTTATAATCATTCCAGTTTATGGTTATCGTATCTAATGTATTAATTGGTTTAACTTGGAATTTAATTGAAGGATTGCCATAAAAGCTAAAAATTGAATCAGTTGTAAGTAAATACTTTTCCACTGGTATATTGAAGTGTTTGCAGTTTACAGATAATATACAAAGGATACAAATGATCAGTAATAAGTTTATTACTTTAAATGGGTTTCTTTTTTCCATTGTTGTAAAAGCTTATGTTAATTGGAGGACGAAAGTAAATATACTCTAAAAACTATAAAAAGCTTCAGGAACAATCATTAATTCATTCTCCTGCAAAAGGGAAGATTGCTTTAGTGAAAAACTCCGGTCAGGAGTAGCCAAACAAAGCGAATCAGACGGACTACTTAGTTCTTCTGATTCGAGTATTCTGACTAATTTAGAACGATTTATTGCCGGAATTTGGGTTGCTTCGTATATTTTTCTAACTTGACATGCATTTGTGTAGATTATAAATTATTCTAACCAGAAAAAGCTGTAATTCAATTAATCAATCAGTATTTAATATTAAAACCTAACAACATGAAAGTACATAATATTTTATTGGTGTTTTCTCTATTTACTTTTGTTAGTTGCAGTAAAGATAATTCCGATGAAAGTGCCACCGAGTGTAAGGATTTAGAAGGGTATGAATACAAAACGATCAAAATTGGCAACCAAGTATGGATGGCAGAAAATTTGAGAGTTACAAAGTTTAGAAATGGAGACTTGATTCCAAATGTAACTAGCGATGGTTCTTGGGAAAATGCTATAACTCCAGCATATTGTAATTATGATAATGATATAGCTAAAGGTAATATTTACGGAAAGATTTATAATTGGTATGCTTTAATGGATAGCAGGGGCTTGGCTCCAAAAGGTTGGCATATTCCAAGCAAAGCGGAATATGAAACACTGATAAACTTCATAGGCGGAAAAGATATTGCAGGAAGTAAATTAAAGGAAATTGGTACAGAGCATTGGAATTATAATGTTGATGCTACAAATCAATCTGGTTTTAGTGCTTTGGGCGGAGGAGGAAGATGGAAAGAGACTACATCTGTAAGATTTTGGTGGATAAAGGAAGCTGCCATCTTTTGGACAAAATCTGAAGGGAAGGAAGACGAAAATGATGAATATGGGCCTATTTATTTCTCCTTGAGTTATGATTACTCTGGCATTGGCTTTTCAAGCTGGACTCCCGAAACTATGGGATACTATATTAGATGCGTTAAAGATTAGAATTGTAATACTAGGTAAACAAATTTTTAAGTAAGTTTAATATTTGGCCTCAAATTTTTCATAAAATTTTTTATGTCTTCAGCATAAGAAATCGTTCGATCATATGGGAGTTAAATGAGTAATTGGTGGCGGAGAAAGTGGCCCCAAATCTCGTCCTATTAAAGAAGAATGGGTAATCGACATTAAGAATCAATGTGAAGTAAACCAGATACCATTCTTTTTAAGCAATGGGGCGGTAAAAATAAGAAGGCCTCTGGTAAATTGCTTCAAGGGCAAATTTAATGTTAAATGCCGGAGCTTAAGTATGGTAAGGTTAGCTCTTTAATAACAAAATCTAATTTTTATGAGTAATAAAATGGAAGTATTGGTAGCTAAGGAACTGAAGATGAATTTTTTTATTGTTTTGATTGGCATTCTATTAGTTCTCGGATATTATTTCGGACTATATTTAATTCATAAGCCGCCGATGAATCGCCCATTAACCGAAGAAGAAAAACTGAATTTAAGAATGAATGGTGATAAAATGATGGTATTAGGTAATTTCTTTTCAAATGTAAGCGAATATGACTGTTATATAACTGTAAGTGAAATGGCTGAGGATCGAATAAATGAAGTAAGGCAAGTGCAGTTTAAAGCAGATATTGAAGACAGGACAAAGGCTTCAATCCCATATATCTTTATCACATTAACTGGCGGTAGATATTTGTTTAAATTGATAAAATGGGTAAAGAATACATCAAAAAAAGGTTAAAAGGAGTTCCTCCCTCTGTCGTTGGCAAAAATACGCCAGCCCGTTACAGCATTTGCTTTGGTCACTTTATTTCTTAAGGTAATGCAAAAGCTATAACGTCCTGGGGTTTGCCTTTCAGGACGTGGCTGTCATATTTTTTGCAGCTCCTTGTCGGTCCTCACGGCAGCCTTTTTTGTCCTTTTGGCAGCTTTACTCATAGCACCTGCATTACACTACAGAGCTTCGCTGCGCTCAACTACTTTCGTTTCATTCCGGTTCCATTCGTTTCAGCAGCCCCAAGTCCACCGGCTGCCCACTTTTTGGTCGCCTGCTGGTCGCCACCGGTTTCGGGGCTGTCATGGTTTTTGAGGATTTCCAATTCTAATAGGCTGTTTAGTTTTGTTGGTTGGCTCTTGGTTCTGCCGATCTATTCGGCATCAAAAAACCCGCCGGCCCCTTGCTAAAAGCAGTAAGTATACCCCGTGCTCATGCTTCGCACTCCCGGTATACCACTGGTGGCTCCACTCGCACCGGCTCGCGCCTGAAACAAAAATGGCCGCAAGGAATTACAGCCATTTTATTTTGCGCATTGGTTATATTAGATGATTTTATGTAATTTGTTAGACCAATTATAAAAGCAAATGAGTTTTCTTTCTCTTAATTTTATAGCATAACTGATAGAATCATAAAGCTAACAGCAACCTTAATCTTAAGTGTTTTTTTTTGTCCAGTTGCCAAGTTAATAATAAAGACGTAAAAGCAAATATTTTTAAATCTGATTGTTTGAAATCAAACTTATGATGGTTATTTTTAATTAAAATTATTTTGTATGAAAACAGAAATGCAAAAAAAGAGAGAAAAGTTTATTAGACTTCTTGTAGGTGAGTGGGAAGCCTTTCGCGATAAAGGTAGTTATATTCGAATTAAATTTACTGAAAAATTTTCAACTGAAGATGCACCAATTGTCATCCAAGCTGAAAAAATTAAAACCATAAATGAATATTTTAATTTGCATTTTCATTGGGTTAATGAATATTTGGTACTCTCCGATTACAACAATGGATTTATTGGGTTCAGTAATGATAAGTTTTCTGAATTTAGACTTTACAATCAAATTGAAAATTTGTGTGGTGATGAAAATTCTAATTTAGCTGATCCTATTAGATTTATTCGAGTTGGCATATGGAGCTTAGATTCAAGAGAATACAATTGTTAATTAATAAATCTTTGCTAAAGTAATTTTAACATTTGCGAACTAGTTGTATTAGTTTGGATTACCTAGATTTAGATAACCTTTATAAAGCTTTCTAAGAAATTAGATTATCTTAATTTTTTCGCAATTTTATTTTGGGTAATTTAGATTACAATATTAGAGCTTATTCTCATGGAATTCACCTCCATGTTCACTATAAAATCACAATTATTTGCGCTGGGTAAGCTTTAAGATTTGCAAGGAGTAAGCAAAAGTATTTTGTATTTTAATCCATTTGTTTAAAGTTGATATGCAAATTGTTTAATTTTGAGTTATTAGCAAAAATCATATTTTTAAAGCATGAGAATAAATAAATCTTCTAAACTAGCCTTAATCATTCTTATAGTTTATTATATACTTGGATCAATTTTTCATGGATCTTTAGATGTTACAGAATGGTCTGATCGTAGCCGGATTTTTTTTATAATTTCAGCGGTATGTCTAATATTTTTATTCTTTTTGATGTCAATCATCCGAGATAAAGACTAAAACACTGAGCCATCCTCAAAGAAGCACCAAATAAGCTTCTGAACTTTCTACAAATTTATCTAGTTGTTTTTTTGAAGCTTAAAAACTATGGAATAGGATATTCCTCAGATGAATAGCGGGGAATAAAATAACCTTTGATACAATTGGGATTTCGAATACAAATTTGAATATGGTTTTTATCTTTAAATCCTGCATTCGGGTATAAAGCATCGCCTTCCCAAAAAACACCCCGAACGGAATCGAAATCTTTTT
>JAIFLU010000224.1 GCA_020048915.1 Bacteroidota bacterium
TAATTAAAGGAATTAATAGCAAGGTAAAAATGGTTTTTAGATTTATTAATAAAAATAATATATGAGAAATTTTTTAATCACATCCTTAATAATGCTACTTTTTTGGGGATGCAATAGTTCTAAAAATACGAATAATACAGAACCCTTCAAAAATGCACAATGGATCGCATTGAAAGAACTTGAGGACAGCATGAAGCTTGTACCTGCCATTCATGGTTGGGGAAATGAATTAGGCAATAAAGCAATTAAACGTTCAATTGTTCCAATGTTTAGAAAAGAATTTAATGAACCGGAAGATATTAAAAAAGTATCCATCAATATCTCCGGAATTGGTCACTACAAACTGTTTATTAATGGGAAGACAGTTGGAGACAGATTTTTAGCACCCGGTTGGACCTTATATCAAAAACGATGTTTATACAACACCTATGATATTACTGAACAAATAATAAAGGGAGATAATGCTATTGGAGTAATTGTCGGAAATGGGTTTTATAATATAAATCGCGAACGTTATCGTAAGTTAGTAGTTGCTTATGGCTATCCCCGATTAATCTATAATATTATTATTGAGTTGAAGGATGGAACAATTAAAAATATCATTTCAGATTCCACAACTAAAGTAACTCCATCTCCTATTACATTTTCAAGTATTTACGGGGGCGAAGATTATGACGCGCAGCAGGAGCAATTGGGCTGGAACAATGCCGGTTTTGACGATTCGCATTGGCTCAATTCAATTGTATTAAATGATTCGATAGGAAAACTTTTTCCTGAAAAAGATTATCCATTAAAGGTTATGCAGACATTTGAAACGAAAAAAATTATCAATTCAAAAACAGGAAGGACAATACATGATTTTGGACAAAATGCATCGGGAATTATTGAATTAAAAGTAAAAGGGAACAAAGGTGCAAAAGTTATTATTAAACCGGATGAGCTTCTCAATAAACAAGGAAACGTAAGTCAGATTAGTGGTGGCGGGCCTTATGAGTTTAATTACATTCTCAAAGGGGGTGAAGTAGAAGTGTGGCAGCCAAGCTTTTCATATTACGGTTTTAGGTATGCTGATGTAGAAATTATTGAACCCTTAGGTGTTGATATAAAAACCGAGATTGTTGAGTTAAAAATGCTTCATACCCGCAATTCATCACCAACGGTAGGTTCTTTCCTCTGCTCCGATACGCTGTTTAATCAAATTTTTGAACTCATAAACTGGGGTATTAAAAGCAATATGGCGAGTGTTGCCACCGATTGTCCTCATCGCGAAAAACTTGGATGGCTGGAACAAACTTACCTTATTGGTTCTTCAATGCACTATAATTATGATATCCATACTTTTTATACAAAGATTGTAGACGACATAATGGATTCACAGTTAGACAGCGGGTTGGTGCCGGACATTGCTCCCGAATATGTTCCTTTTGTTGGCGGCTTTCGCGACTCTCCTGAATGGGGTAGCGCTTCAGTAATTATTCCTTGGCTAATGTATAAATGGTATGGAGATAAGGATATATTAACAAAAACATATCCTATGATGAAAAAATATGGTGAGTATTTGCAAAGCAAAGCGAAAGATAATATTCTGGATCATGGATTAGGAGATTGGTATGATTTAGGGCCTAATTTCCCCGGAGAAGCACAATTAACACCCAAAGCACTTACAGCTACGGCCATTTATTATTATGATTTGAAACTGTTGGAAAAAATATCCGGGATTTTGGAAAAGAATGAAGATATAAATAAATACAAGGATTTAGCCTTTAAGGTTAAGTCTGCTTATCGTGCGAAGTTTTATAATCCTAAAACAGGTGTAGTTTCAACCGGAAGCCAAACAGCTTATGCAATGTCGCTTTATACCGGTTTAATATCCGAAATTGATAAAGAGAAAGCATTTAACAACCTTATAACCTCAATTACAAAAAATAATTATCAACTTACTTCAGGAGACATCGGTTATCATTTTTTAGTTCGCGTGTTAAGTGAGAACGGCCGATCAGATATACTATTTAAAATGAACAACAGATCCAATGTGCCGGGTTATGGATATCAATTAAAAAAAGGAGCTACCGCCTTAACCGAAAGCTGGGCGGCGCTAGAAACACCTTCAAATAATCACATGATGCTTGGACATCTTATGGAATGGTTTTATAACGGACTCGGAGGAATTTCACAAACAGAAAATTCAATTGCATACGACACTATTGTTATTGCACCAAAACCTGTTGGTAATATTAATTGGGTTAAATGCTCTTACAAATCAATAAAAGGGGTTATTTCTTCTAATTGGGAACTTAAAGACGGTAGCTTTTACCTTAATTTAGAAATACCTAAAGATGCAGTTGCAAAAATATTTATTCCTATTCAGCATTGTAAAACTTCCTGCATTGTTAAGGATATGAAATCCAATAAGACTGTAAATGTTAAGATTAATAATGGTGAGTTAGAAATTGGTGCTGGCATATTTCAAATTATTGCAAAGTAGTATTGGGATTTCTTTAATATAACGATCCGTTTGGCGAAATCTCCGATTATGTATGTGGAATTATTTACAAAGAATAGAGATAAACTAATCATCTTCTTCCAGCTCAAAAAGTTCTTCCACCCGACAGCCAAAATAACGGGCCATTTTCATAGCCAATGCCGATGAGGGTATGAATTTAGCATTTTCAATGGCATTTATAGTTTGTCGCGATACCTTTAAGGCATCAGCTAAATCGCCCTGGGTAATATTTTTGCGGGCACGTTCAACTTTTATCAGATTCTTCATCCCTTTTCCATTATAGCTTTAGAAAATATCCAACCAGGGCAATGATTACAAACATAGCATAAAACACCCCAAACATGGCAATTATAAGCTTATTAAATGAATCTGGTGCAGTTCGCTCTCTGAAAAGCCATTTGGGATTATACTTGTTTGCCAAAAACAATAGTATGAGATGTATAACAAGAGTACCTTCAATTATATATAAAATCGTTAGCGTCGAAAGTTTTTCGATGGCGAAGTTTGACAGAATGAGTATTAACACCCCAAAGGCAACAGCAACAAGTCCGAGTGTTTGCTTCAAAATACCATATCGTATTAATTGGGAACGCTCGTCGTCATTTTTATCCTTACTCCCAACTGCTATTAACAAGCCCAAAAGGACTAAATATTGAAAAAAAGAATGGTGATAATGCGAATTCAAATACCATTTTCCAGTGTAATATAACACCATGTCCAATGTAAAAAAAACGGAAGCAAAGACCAACGCTTGTCGTTTTACTTTGTTATCGAATAAAGCTGTGAAATAATTTTCCATAAAATAAACAACTTAATTTTACATTTAGTAAATTATAATTGAATAAATGTAAATTATGTTTTACATATAAACAATTTAATGTTACATTTATTTATTGGTAAGAAATATTTTTGCAGCAAACTTTCTATTCCATGGTACTATATCAAACGCAAAGAACTCCGATTTCAGAAAGTAAAATAATTTATCAAAACACTTGAATACTTTAACATCTGGTAAGATAAATGTGACTGGCACCTTACATTCAAAATAATTTTTATATTTGAGTTTACTAAAAATCATCTGGAATTCACATGAAAACTAATTATCTCGCCTTTGACCTTGGAGCTGGCAGTGGAAGATCTGTAGTAGGCACACTCGAACAAAACAAGCTTACCATTAAGGAACTGACCCGATTTAACAACGAAATGACTGTGGTTTTGGGTCATTATCATTGGGATATTTACAAACTATTCGAAGAACTTAAAACGGGTCTGAAAGCATACTGTCAAAGTGAAAAACAAATGCCCGAAAGTATTGCAGTTGATACCTGGGGAGTAGATTATGGATTATTATCAACCGATGGGAATCTTGCCGGTCTTCCTTATGCTTACCGCGATGCGAGGACAGATGGCCAAATGGAAGCATTTTTTAAACGAGTACCCAGAGAAAAAATATACCAACTTACCGGCATTCAGTTTATGCAGCTGAATACCCTTTTTCAGCTTTATGCAGCCAAAAAAATGAATAATTCTGCGCTGAACAATGCATCGACCTTACTTTTTATACCTGATCTGCTAAACTATTTTTTTACCGGACAAAAGAAAACCGAATTCTCTTTTGCGACCACTTCGCAACTTTATAATCCCGTCACCAAATCGTGGGAAACAGAATTATTCAAGGCGTTAGATATCCCTGTTTCCATAATGCCGGAGATAGTGATGCCCGGAACCATCATAGGAAACTTAACCGAAAGTGTTGCCGGAGAAACAGGTTTTGCAAAAGTCCCTGTAACTTCAGTAGCTTCTCACGATACCGCTTCTGCAATAGCTGCTGTTCCTGCCAAAGGTAAGAATTGGGCATACTTAAGCTCCGGAACTTGGTCGCTCATGGGTATTGAAACATTAGAACCTATTATTAATGAAAAATCGTTGCAACACAACTTTACTAACGAAGGGGGTATTGATGGCACAATTTGTTTTCTGAAAAACATTACCGGAATGTGGTTGTTGCAGCAAAGTAAAAAAGCATGGCTGACAAAAAAAGATTTTTCGTACGACGAACTGGTTGATTTGGCAAAACAAGAGCCCTCTTTTAAATGCTTTGTCGATACCGACGCACATGAACTTATGAACCCTAAAGATATGCCACTAGCCATTCAGGAATACTGCCGAAAAACGAATCAATTTATACCCCAAGGAGTTGGAGCAATTGTACGCTGTATTTTCGACAGTTTGGCAATGAAATATAAATTTGTACTATCTCAACTTAAGGAGCTCTCTCCTTTTCCTATAGAAGTTCTTCATATTATTGGAGGAGGTTCAAAAAACAGCTACCTGAACCAGTTAACGGCCAATGCGCTTGGAATTCCAGTGATTGCAGGTCCGGCTGAAGCCACAGCTATTGGCAATATTTTAACCCAGGCAAGAGCGACAAAAAACATACAATCACTCGAAGAATTGCGGGAGATTGTTTCTAACTCATTTCCGGTAGAAAAATTTTATCCGGAGAACAGTGCAGCTTGGGAAAATAGATTTGGGCAGTACCAAATGACACTAAAAAATCAATAGATATCTACTGAATACGAGATCTTAAAAGCGCTATTCCGAAATTATCTATATATTGTTGCTTAGGGTAAACAATAACAGAGGAATTACTGTTATTACAAAAATTCGATTGATATGCACTTTTGGATTGCTCTTATATTTTCCATTTGGCTAACAAAAAGTACTTTTGCACAACCACTGAACGAAGTGAGATTGAAAAACCTGGCTTCGTATGGTAAAGTTTGGGGATTTTTAAAATATTATCATCCTGAAGTCGCAAAAGGAAAATTTGATTGGGACGCAGTATTAGTTAAAAATTACCTTTCAGTAAAAACAGCAAAATCGAAAGCAGAATTTAATGTTATAATTTCCCGAATCTTAGATTCGGTTGGTTATATTGCTCCTAACCGCTCAAAAGCCCTCAGCTTTCCCGATAGCTTGAAAAAGAATTTAAACATTAGTTGGATATTCGATACCAGCGCACTTTCGCTATACAATTCCATGCGGTTACACTATATATACCAAAACCGACAACCATCCTCAAATTACTACATTTCGCGTACTCCTCGAGTAGGAAATCCCCGGTTCAGTAACGAAAATCCATACAGCGATCTCATTTTACCCAATGAATCCTATCGAATATTAGCGCTCTTTCGATACTGGAATGTTATAAACTATTATTATCCCTATTTTTTTCAATTGGATAAAAACTGGGATAATGTGTTATTAGAACAAATTCCACGTTTTATAAATGTCTCCTCCGACTACGAATATTTTCGGAAAATACAGGAGCTATCCGCTCAAATTAATGACGGTCACGGCATGGTTTATAGCAGTCGGTATAATTACTTTGCCAAGATGAGGATTATTCCTATTAAAGTAAATACTTTCAATGATAAAGCATACATAACTGGTTTTTTAAACGATTCGATTTGTAAGACTGCCAGAATTCAAAAAGGAGATGTAATTAAAAAAATAGACAATTTCGAAACCAGTCTCCTTAGGGCTCATATAGCCCGGTATATGCCTGCTTCAAACAATACTTATTTAAATTATAAAATAGATCAGTGGTTACCTTTGGTAAAAAAAGACACTATATTACTTGAGGTTCAAAGAAATGACAGCATATTCCAAATAAAAATACCAGCTTTAAACAACACAAAAAAATTAACCCAACGCCCCGACAAGAAGTATGTTCAAATAAAATGGACCTTGTTATCCGATAGTGTAGGATATATTAATATGGGCGTATTAAATCAAATGGACGTTATACCTGCGTATAAAAAAATACGCAATACCAAATACCTTATAATTGACAGCCGAAATTACCCGCATTGGTTGGTATATCCTTTATCACGAAAATTATTGAAAACCCGCAAACCATTTATTCAAATTACCGAACCCGATTATGATTATCCGGGAATTGTAAAATATATCCCACCGCTTAAAGCTGGTAAAGTGCTGAATCCTGAATATTACCAAGGCAAAATAATAATTCTGGTGAACAGCGAAACAATGAGTAGGGCAGAATTTACGGCAATGGCTATTAAACAGGCTGAAAATGTAATAATAATAGGAACTCAAACGGCAGCAGCAGATGGAGACGTATCTATTCTTCCGTTACCGGGAGCTATGTATTCATATTTTTCGGGACTGGGCGTTTACCACCCCGACGGAAAGATAACCCAACGCATTGGGATTAAACCT
>JAIFLU010000128.1 GCA_020048915.1 Bacteroidota bacterium
CCTACAAAAAAGCTGATTAACAAATTTAATCCATTGGATGCACGATTTACAGAATGTATGGATAGTGTTGATATCTATATGGACAAATATAATCGTGATTTGATGTGGTTTAGATGGGGTGCCTATTCCACCGGATATGTTTTTCATAAATATATGCGGCCGGCAGTTTATAAGAACCGTAATGACCATGAAAAAGGGGGTATTTTATATCAAGCTCGCGATACTTATGGGAAAAATGGCTATGGAGCAGCTTCAACAACTACAAACCCACGTATCCTTCGTTTTGCTGATGTTAAATTAATGGTTGCAGAAGCTTATTTGGAAACAAGTGATGCAGCTTCAGCCTTAAAGCAAGTTAACGATATTAGAACGCGCGCTAGATTATCTACAATGGATGGTGTAGCTTCACCTGAGCCGGCAAATCTTTCATCAGTTGATCGTCAGGCAATTATGGACGAGCGAATGAGAGAACTTTGCGGAGAAGAAGATCATCGTTTAGTAGATTTACGGCGTTGGCAAAAAGCTGGTTGGATTAATATGAACTCTTGGGTGCCAAAACAACCCGATGATAATTCGGTTATTGAAAATACCTGGGGCATTGCCACAGATGCCAATAATTTTGATGCATCATTTTTAACTGAAAAGAACCTCTTATTTCCAATACCACTATCTGAAACTTCATCGAATACTAATATTACTCAAAATCAGGGTTACTAATTTTGAGGTATAAATTTTATAAGTGAGCTTAATCAAATGATTAAGCTCACCTTTTTTAGGTGCACCCTGCATGAATATTTTTAAGGTGGATGAACTACATATTTTGTACTTGGAGTGTAAAACCAAGTAGCATAAAATTGAGTCATATATAGCGAATATAATAGTACCTGATAATTTGATGCTTTTAATTTAGAGGATCTAAACTAAAAAATTGGATAGATTTAAATTTTACAGATTCAGAAACTATGCCAGATGCTCCAAGATAATCCGTGTATAAAAGATAGTTTGGCATCGACTAATATGCAAAATCGCCAACTAATGCTTTATATAACTACTTCCGGTCATTGCAAGAGTGAATCAAGGAACTCCCGTGTCCCATTCAGCAATAGTCCTTACTCTAATTCTCTGGCTATTTGGTCAAACTTAGGATCGATAAAGTTGATTTACTTTTTTCAAATGAGTTAGTCTTGCTAGGAAAAGTAATTAGTTGACGCTAATTTGACTATTATAAGGATAATCTTACTAACTACTTTTAAATATATTTCTGCTATTACAATTAAAAATAACTTAATCATTATAAAATGAAATTCAGACCTCTGCTATTAACTTTACTGATACTTTTTCCGGTATGTATTAAGGTTGTAGCTTTAACAGAACCAGCTCAACTCAGAACAGATAATCAAGTTAACCCGCTTGGTATTGACTCTCAATTTCCTTTCTTCAGTTGGATCCTTAGTTCTATTGAAAGAGGCACTGTTCAAAATTCTTATGAAATACTTGTGGCAGAGAACGAAATAAACCTTGAATCAGGGAAAAACCTGTTGTGGAAAACTGAAAAAATTACAGATAACGAAACTTTCGGCATACCATATTCCGGCAAACCGCTAAAATCGTTTACACGGTATTTCTGGAAAGTCCGCAGCTGGGACCAGAAAGGAACAGTTTCGGAATGGAGCACGGTTACCTGGTTCGAAACAGCCATGCTATACCCTACCGACTGGAAAGCTAGTTGGATATCAGATAACAAGCCATTACCCTTCCGCGATGAAGATTTCTATAAAGACAATCCAAATCCCCTCCTTCGCAGGGAATTCAACGCAAAAAAGGAGATTAAATCGGCCCGTTTGTTCATCAGCGGACTGGGTTACTATGTGTCTTTTATTAATGGTGAGAGAGTTGGCGATCACATGCTCGATGTGGCTTTAACACGATACGCCAAACAAGTGATGTACAGCACATACGATATAACACCACTGGTAAATAAAGGCCGGAATGCTATTGGTATTTCCCTGGGTGATGGATGGTATAATCCCATGCCCATTCGTTTGTTCCAGAGTACAAACCTGCGCGATGCAAAAACTGTTGGCAAACCATGTGCAAAGGCCCAAATAAGAATCACTTATTCCGACGGAAGCGTTGAAACCATAGTTACCAATCAGAGCTGGAAAGCCGGAGAAGGTCCGGTTTTAATGAACAGCGTTTACCTTGGAGAAAAGTACGATGCCCGTTTGAAACAAAATGGCTGGGATAAACCCGGATTTGACGATTCCAAATGGACTGCCGCTAAGGTGATTCCCGGTCCTGCCGGAAAACTCACCGCTCAGGATATACCTCCTATCCGCATTACCAGAATTCTGAAGCCTGTTAAAATTACCGAACCCACTCCCGGGGTTTACCTTTTCGATTTCGGACAGGTTTTTGCCGGCGTGCCTCGCCTGAAAGTTAAAGGTCAGTCGGGAGCGACAATAACCCTTCGCAGTGGTGAAGACGTGCATGCCGACGGAACACTGAATTTTCTTACCGTAATTACCGGTCAGCTTAAAGCAATGTGGAACCTGCGTGGTGGCCCCGGTTGCCCTGATAACCCGATGAACATTATTACCTACACCGCCAACAGTGATGCAGAAGAAATTTACACTCCGCAGTTTACTTTTTCAAGTTTCCGGTATGTTGAAATTACCGGATTTAAAGGGAAGCCTGCTCTCGATGCTTTGGAAGGATTACGTATGAACACAGACCTGGAAGAAACAGGAAGCTTTGAATGTTCCAATGAGATGTTCAACCGCCTGCACGATGTTACCAAATGGACTTTCCTCAGCAATGTTTTCAGTATTCAAAGCGATTGTCCTGCCCGTGAGAAATTTGGATACGGTGCCGACATAGTTGCCACAGCCGAAGCATATTGCTACGATTACGACATGAGTCGCTTTTACCGCAAAATTGCACAGGATTTTGCTAACGATGTTCGCCCTAAAGGCGGAATGCCCGAGATTGCGCCTTACAATGGACTGGCAGTTAAAGGCATTGGCGACCAGAGCGGTCCATTGGGGTGGCAGCTCGCATTTCCCTACTGTGTGAAACAGGTGTACGATTTTTATGGCGACCGAGCTTTTTTGGAAAGGAATTACGATGTTCTGAAACGTCAGGTGGAGTTTATCCGTTCGGTATTCCCGGGGCATATTGTCCCGCAGGATATCAGCGACCACGAAAGCATCGATGCCAAACCCGAAGCCTTTACAGCCACATCGTTCTATCTTCAGCATGTGAACATCCTAGTAGAATGGGCCGAAATTCTTCAGAAACAAACCGATATTACCACGTATAAAAAACTTGCTGAGGATATCCGCATGGCTGCCCTCAAGGAATTCGGAAAAGGAAACGGCATTTTCGATAACGGCACCCAGGCAGCTCAGCTGTTTGCGCTGTATCATGACATTGTCCCCGAAAACGAAAAAGTGCCTGCCTTCAAACACCTGCTCGAAGAAATTTATTATAAGCACAAAGGGCACCTTTCCACCGGTATTTTTGCCACCAAGTACCTGTTCGATGTGAGTCGCATGTGGAACCGCAACGATGTTGCCTATTCGGTTGCGAACCAGCATACTTTTCCCGGTTATGGGTATATGCTCGATCACGGTGCCACCACCCTGTGGGAAAGCTGGGAATACCCCGATACGGTTAACTCACAGAACCACCCCATGTTTGGCTCGGTAGTGGAATGGTACTACCGGTCGTTGCTCGGAATCAACAGCATCACACCCGGATTTAAAACTTTTTATATTAAACCGCAGCCCGCGGGAGACCTTTACTGGGCACGCGGACATTACGATTCCCAATCTGGAAGAATCGTATCCGAATGGAATACCGAAAGCACAACATTCAGGATGCGGGTTGGCATTCCGGCAAATACAACTGCTTTGGTGTACGTTCCATCTCTTCCCGGACTTCCTGTAAAGGAAAGCGGAGGCGATGCCAAAACTGCGCCCGGACTTCAATTTAAAGAATACAGGGACGGCTATGCTGTGTTTGAGGCAGGATCGGGCACCTACAATTTTGAATCTATATTTCAGAAACAATAACTACGAACATATGAGACATGAAAACGGAGGCTATTTTGAATCCTTCACCACTTTGAGTCAGCCTCTTTGAAAGTATGATAAACTTTAATAACTAACTCAAATTACTATATGAAAAAAATTACAATGTACTTGCTGGCATTCTCGATGATAACGCAGGTAATTACAGGCTGTAAAAAAGACGACAAAGAAAAAGAAACACCTGCCGAGCCTGACAAAGAACTGACAAAAGTAATTATAAATGTTGACAAAACAGTTAAATATCAAACCATTGAAGGGTTTGGCTTTTTTGGCGCCTTCGATGTTTGGTGGGGTGGCGGTGCCATGTGGAACGATGCCTGGGGCGAAAAAATTATTTCCGACCTGGGAACTACCATTTGGAGAAACGAACTCTTTTCCCCTTCTATTCCCGGAGCAAACCAGGATACCGACTGGAACAAGCAGAAGCCCGTTGTACAAGGTTTAAAGGCGAAAGCTGATCAATTGGGAGTTGACCTGAAATATATCGTAACCGTATGGAGTCCGCCTGCTGATTTAAAATGGGCTTGCAATTTCACCTGGGCAGGTGACGAAAATGCAACAAGAAACGAGGGAACCGTTTCAACAAAAAACGGCGGTACGCTTAACCCGAATAAATATACAGAATACGCTGAATATTGGAAAACAAGCCTGAAAAACCACAAAGATCTCGGGATTGATGTTTATGCCATTAGTTTGCAAAACGAACCCATGTTTAAGCAAACTTTCAACTCCTGTAATTATACCACGGCTTGGTATTGCGAACTGCTAAGCAATGTTGTTCCTAAAATTAAGGAAACCTATCCTAATGTTAAGGTTTTCGGATCGGAACACATGCTCGACATGGAAGGCAAAAGCAATAACTATCCATACTTCTATCACCAGGCAATAAAGAACAGCACTACTGCTAAAAACAATATTGATGTGCTGGCAGTGCATGGATATTCCGATGGCGTAAATGCCTCGTCCGGGTCGGAGCTTTCCAAAATGTGGATCAACCACACCGAACAATTCTCCACCCCGATGAATAAACCTGCCTGGATGACAGAAACATCGGGCTATTCGGAAAATTGGCTTAAATCAGGTGATGTTCCGGGAGCGTTGAATCTTGCCATGGATATGTATTCAGGACTTGCCTATGGCAATTTACAAGCCTGGGTATGGTGGCAGGGAAGCGAGGCTGGGGGTATCGGAAATTACTGCCTGATGAACGGCACTACTACCGGTAAAAAATATGCCATTTCAAAACATTATTACCGGTATATCCGTCCGGGTGCTATGCGTGTAAAAGCATCAACTCCTGATCCAAATATCCTGGTTACTGCCTACGAACATACCGGGAAAGGAACCCAAACACTTGTGATAATTAATTCAGGAGCAGATGGTAAAATGATATCCGTACAAGGTGCCGGAATACCTTCTGAATTCACGGTATTTCGTACCAATTCAGCTGCCGAAAACTGTAAGGAAATCGGCAAAGCCCTTACCGGTGCAGAAAACTATTTTGAGATCCCTGCCAACAGCATCGTAACGTTGCAAGCTGGCGGAACTGCATTGTAGTGTGCTATTTGGTTTTAGCTCTGTGATTCTCTGTGTCTCCTCCGTGGTTCTCTGTGTAATAAATTTTTTCAGTCAACAGAGAATATACTTTTATTACAATTAAATCGAACTCAAGTTAAATAAACATACCATTATGATCAAACCTTTGTTTTTAACTTTTTTATTTTGCACTATTTGCAGGTTTTTAACAGCTCAATATGCTGTTGACTCCATGTGCGGTGCAAAAGTGATCCTCGATAAAAACGGAAAACTTTTATCGCGCTACGAACCTCAATCTCCCGGAGCCGGGATGGTTAAGGCTGTGGAGCTTGCTGTTGACTTCTTGAAAAAATGCCCGAATAGTCCCGACAATAATTTACCGCTTTACCTTACCCATTGTTCTATGTACCGCGACGGGAAAGGTGGCTTTTATGGTTCCAGCTGGCCTCATAATCCTGTTGTAGTTAATGCCGGGGTGTTGCAAAGTCTGGCTATCGACTGGCGAAACTATTCAGGTGACGAATCGATGATAGATATTGCCCGGACTGCTCTTGACCATCAGTTAAAGCACGGCACTACTCCGGCTCACTGGGAATGGGCATCGGTACCTTTTGCAAGTTCTGAAGCAGGCGATATTGTTTATGATGGCGCATCGAAATTCGATACAGCCAGAACAGAAGAGAACATTGGCAGGGGCGATGGTTCGTTTGTGCTGGAAGTGGATAAAATAGGGGAAATGGGTATTGCCTATCTGAAATTTTATGAACTTACTGAAGAACCAAAATACCTGGAAGCATCCATCCAATGTGCCGATGCTTTGGCAAAGCATGTTCGAAAGGGAATACATGGTAAAGGAGGACTTGAATGGAAGAAACTGGTTTTAACTTCTCCCTGGCCCTTCCGGGTGAAAGCCGAAAACGGTGAAATACTGGAGGATTACACATCGCATGTGGTCGAAAATCTACGTCTTATTGAGGAATTGATTCGAATTAGTGTTCGTATTCAACTCGCTTCCGAAAAGGTTTCTTCTTATAAAAACGCCGCCGGAATTGTCTGGAACTGGTTGTATTCAGCCGAAGGTCCCATTAAAACTTCTATCTGGAAAGGCTATTTCGAAGA
>JAIFLU010000253.1 GCA_020048915.1 Bacteroidota bacterium
TTATAGAATGTGCAATTTTTCTAAAACAGGCGACCCAGCCAGGGTGGAATATCCTTAACTAAACGACATTGCAACATAACTTGAGATTTTTTCAATTTAACTACTTTGAATTTTCATTTCCCTTTTTCTGCAAATAATAAGGTAATATCAATAAAAACAGCTATTTGGCATACCTTTTGTATTATATACCCTGAGCTCATCCAAATTAAATATAACGTACTAATTAATTGAACATTACAGGCCGCTATTTTAGTCAGGCGTGTAATTTATTTCGATACTTTCATTGCCAATTTTCTTATTCCGGGTGGATAAAATCCAGCTTCGGGAATACAAATTGCCGGCTAAACCGGTCTGGTATTGTATTGCTTGGAATTTAGCATTTTGGGGCTCTACCTGAATTTACAAGGCTAATTTTTACTTCAAGAAATAGATTAGTAAACTATTCAGGTTCTTTACGGAAAGTTAAAAGACTTCCGTGTATAAAAATATATCCACTAATAACAGTAAAAAAACTCATCCAATGTCACCACGAGAAAATATTATTATCAGCCAAAGTTTTGAAGATATTGTATTCAGCAATAGAAACCGTGAATATGGGGCATTTATTCTCCGAAAGAAGCAAAAAAAACATCTTATTATCGCATTTCTAGTTTCTTTTTTTCTGGTTAGTTCATCTTCTACTCTAAATGTTCTCCCTCCTGAGGTTCCGGAAGTAAAAATTGATGATATAGCAAAAACACAACGCTTTGTTCCTCCAGTTGTAGTAGATACAGTAGAAAATGAAACCGATATAATAACTGCTGAGGAAGCTCTTGAAGAAAGTGACCCTGGAACAGTTCCCGATTTGATTGCAGCGATAGAAGAAGTTGAGCCAGAATATGAGGTTCCGGCGAAACCATTTATATCAGTAGAAATACCAGCAACATTTGATGGTGGCGACATCAATAATTTCAATAAATGGGTACTGGCTAATGTAAAATATCCTCAATTAGCGATTGATAATGGAATAACAGGAAAAGTTTTTGTACAGTTTGTTGTAAACTCGAAAGGGAAAGTAGAAGGTGTAACAATATTAAGGGGTGCCGATCCATTATTGGATCAGGAAGCAAGCAGAGTAATTGAATCTTCTCCAAAATGGACAGCGCCATTGCAGGGAGGAAAACCAGTAAAACAGCTATTTACACTACCGGTTGTGTTTAAGTTATCTCAATAATCCGATAAGCCTTAGAAGAATGGAACTACAAAATCAAAATGTGCATTAACAATCTTAGTAAGGCACTATCCGATCATATCAAATAAAATAAAGGGAAAGCCAATTAATAAATGCTTTCCCTTTATTCATGGATTTTTATTGTTCGAAACCGAACACATCTGTTCAGCATAAATACAAAATCAAACTTCCAATATAAGACAGTATATAATCACATTTATCTCATTTATTGATATTTATAATATTTGGCACATGCTTTGACATAATTAGGCATAACCCAAAATATAAATAAAATGAAAACAATAAATTTAAAATCGGCAGTGTTAGCAGCAGCAAGTTTATTAGTAATCACCATAAATGCTCAAAACACAAAAGAAATAAGTTTTACTAATAATCCAGGCACCACCAGCGGAAAAGTTATAAACGAATTTAACAACTCTCTTTCTGAACTAAATGTCGAATTAACAATTCAGACAAACAAATTAGCAACACTTTTGAAATTTAACCCGGCAAAAACAGAAGTAAGGGAACTATCCGATTACTCTGAAAACGAAAATCTGGAAAATATAACGAATCAAATGGAAGAGCTTGTTAAATTCCGCCTATCTGAAGTGGATTATACGGTTGAAAACGAATCACTAAATGCAATTAACAAAATTACAGATGAACTTTCGGAACAGGTAAAATATTACCCTGCTTCCATCGAAACAGAAATGATGATTGAAAATGATGATTTATTAAAAGAAATCACCAACGATCTTTCGGAAAAAGTTAAATATAAACCAACAGAATATGCCAAATAGTTAAATATAATATTCAATAAAAAAAGAGGCTGTTGGCCTCTTTTTTTATTTATATTCCCAGTAGAATTGATCTACCTGTTCTTTTTGATACCAAACAGAAGGTGTTATAACTTTCCCCAGAGGTGTTTTAAGCATCCTTCCGTAAATAGCATGAATAGGATTAAAAGCAATATTAGAAACTCCCAATGTAATAGCGCCATTTTCATCTGCGACCATTTGAACTTCCAGTTTATTCAATTCAAGAATTCCTTTTAAAAAATTGGCTCTTTCAGTTGAAATTTTCTTTTCTACAACCGAACAACGTACTCCGTTAATTTCTTCTATAGTATGATGGATATTGATAGCCATTTTAAAAAATTATAATTGTGACTTTGATAGTATACAATGCTTTATTTCAATATAAGTTACATATTAAAACTTAGCGATTCAAAATATTGGTAGATTGGAGCAATAAATCCAATCGCTACTAAGCCAATAACACAAACAATCAATGCTATTTTCAGAGCAAAATTCCTTTCAACCGAGGGAAGTGTTTCAACAGCATCGTCAATAAACATTGTCTTAACAACACGTAAATAGTTATAAAGCGATAAAACCAGGTTTATTCCTGCTACTCCAAGTAATACATACATTCCATTCCCCATACCAGCCGTAAGTAAGAAAAGCTTACCAAAGAAACCAGCAGTCGGCGGAATACCTGCGAGCGAAAACAAGCTGAGTGCAAATATTAAGGCCAAAGCCGGATTGGATTTATAAAGACCTTTGTAAGAATTAAGTGTTTCCTTTCCGGTAGCATCAAAAATAGCACCTATAACACCAAAAGAGGCAACATTACTAAGCAAATAGATAAGAACAAAATAATTTGCGGCAGTTAAACCTGCCTTTGAAGCACCAGCTACACCCACTAAAACAAAACCAACCTGAGCAATAGAAGAAAAGGCCAATAGCCTTTTAATATTCTGTTGCCTCATAGCAAAAAGATTACCAACAGTCATACTTAAAATAGAAAGTATCGAAACCGCATATAACCAAGCGTCTGTAAAGTTCGCAAACACAGTATATAAAACGCTGATAAAAACAAAAATGACCGAACCTTTAGATATTACCGATAAATAATTGGTAACAGCTATGGGTGAGCCTTCGTAAACATCGGCAGTCCATAAATGAAATGGCACGATGGACATCTTAAATGCAAAACCACCCAGGATAAAAGCAAAAGCCAACAAAGTAAGCTGGTTTACCTGAAGATTAGCGGCAACGGCATCAAAGCTTAAATTACCAACAGCTCCATATAATAATGAAATTCCAAAAAGCAAAATTCCAGTAGAAAAGGCAGAAGACAATATTAATTTGATACCCGCTTCGGATGAGTTTTTCATGCTCTTATTGAAGTTTGCCAGGGCAGCAAGCGGTATTGTTGACATTTCAAGGCCCAGATAAAGAACAAGAATATGTCCGCTGGAAAGCATGGTAAAAACCCCTAACATACTACTAAGCAATAAAATATAGAATTCAATCCTGTTTTTATTTCCTGCTAACCACGTATAAGAAGTTAAAGAAATGAGCAATAATCCAAGGTTTAGTATATTTTTTTGCAGCACAATCATTCCTGTTGATCTGAAAAACCCCATAAACAAGGAGTGTTCCCCAATGGGTAAAAACCCAACTAAAAAATTCACCAGCAATAAAATATTGATACTTGTTAAAAACGATGTTACCTTATTGTCGGCATCGTTTAATTTCAGTACAAGAAGAATGAAAATAATCAAGGTGATGACCACCTCAAACCTCAATAATAAATAGGAGTCAAAACTCATAATTTAATCGTTACAAGATTAGTTGTTGACAAGAGCAACAGAAATAAATTTATTGAATATGATAATGGTATCGTTTTGAATTAACTGAATAATCCAAAAAGGGAAGATACCAATGAAAACAATTCCACCAACTAATAATATGGAGGCAGCTTTTTCGCTCCAGGAAGCATCTTTAAACTTCAAATACTCCTTGTTTGTAACAGCACCCCAGATGGCAAAACCAACAGCCCGAAGAATATATACCGCAGTAACAACAATGGAGGCGCAAGCTAAGATGGTAGCGATCTTATAAAATATACCGGTACGTTCCCAGGATCCCACAAAAACAGTCATTTCCGAAACAAAACCGCTAAAACCCGGAAGACCCAAAGATGTTAAACCAGCAATCATAAAAGCTGAACCAATAAATGGAATTTGTTTAAGCATTCCTCCTAATTCATCAGCTTGTCGCGTATGGGCCCGTTCATAAATCATGCCGATAGCGGCAAAGAAAAGAGCTGTCATTATACCATGCGACACCATTTGCATAACAGCACCCATCATCGCAGTCTTGGTAAGCATTGCAATACCAAGAATAACGAATCCACAATGGCTAACTGAAGAGTATGCGTTCATATATTTCAGGTCCTTTTGCATCATAGTGGCAAAAGCTCCATAGATAATGGCAATGGAAGCAAGAATAATGAATATCCAGGATAATTCCGTAGCGGCTTCAGGGAAAAGATACGTAGCAACTCTTAAGCAACCGTATCCACCAAGTTTCATTGAGATACCAGCTAAGAACATCGAAGCAGCAGTTGGTGCAGACGAGTGACCATCGGGAGCCCAGGTATGAAAGGGAAACATGGCAGTAAATACGCCAAAACCTGTAAATATTAATATATATAATGGCCGTTGAACTTCAACAGGAATTTTAATTTGAGCTAATTGGGCTATGTCCCAGGTTGGAGTACCTCCATAAATTCCGGAAGCAAAATACAAAGCAACTATTCCTAAAAACACCAAAGCAGATCCTGCCATTAGCATTAAGGCCAGTTTCATGGCGCTATATTCCTTCTTTCCACTTCCCCAGATTCCTATAAGCAGATACTTTGGAATTACTGCAAGCTCCAAAAAGAAAAACATCATAAATAAATCGGTGGAGATAAAGAAACCATATGCTCCAAGACTCAATAAAACAATGAGGAAAAAGAACTCTTTTACCTGTTTGTCAATTCTCCAGGATACTAAAATACCAGCAACCACAACCATTGCAGTCAGCAATATCATGGTTAAGGATATTCCGTCAACCCCTGACCGAAAATAAATATGGAGTGGAGCAAACCATTCAATACTTCCCTGAAAAAGCATATCGCCAACTTCTCCCGCTTTGCGAAGGCTGATATAGAAAAGTGTTAACCAAACCGAGAACCCTAATTGAACAACACTTCCCGATAGTGCAATAATTTTTATGGTGCACTCCTTTTTTACCAAAAGGATTAACAGGGCAGTTACAAGTGGTATTAAAATTAAGAACGATAGAATGTTCATAGATTGAAATTCAAAAATTCAATTAAACAAAGTTGACAATCAATAAAATGGCAATTAATAATACTCCCCCTAAAAAGAACAAGGTATATGTTTGAAGACGGCCCGATTGCATGCCCTTGATAGCTTCAGATGTAGAAGAGGTAACATATGCATACCCGTTAATCATTCCGTCCACAACATTCCGGTCAAACCAGGCTGCTGGTCTCCCAATCAAATTAAAGAGCACTTTTTTGGTAACAAACAAATAGATTTCGTCGATATAGAATTTTGAATAAGCCCATTGATATAAATGTCCAAAAGCAATTGAAACCTTTTCAGGGTTACTATTCTCCTTTTTATACATATAGGCAGCGATCAAAATACCTAAGACTCCAACCGAAACAGGAGCTATAGAAAATAAAAGGTGAAAAGGAAGCTCAATTGCATTACCAGTTGCACTAACAAACGACCCAAACGGAATTAGACCGGTAAACGCTGCTCCCAAACCAAGAATTATAAGCGGTATATTCATGGCCCATAATCCTTTTTCGTGATTGTGAGTTTCCCCATGATGCGCTTCGGCTTTCGACCAGAAAATTTTAAAATATAACCGGAACATATAAAAAGCGGTTATTCCACTGGTAATTAAACCAACATAAAACACCGTCATGTTTCCGTGATAAGCCGCAGCAAGAATAGCTTCTTTACTAAAAAAACCTGCAAAAGGCGGAATTCCGGCGATCGCCAAACATGCCAGTAAAAATGTTATATGAGTAATTGGCATCGATTTTCGTAATCCTCCCATATCGTTCATCTCGTTACTGTGAACGGCATGAATAACAGCACCAGCTCCAAGGAACAAAAGCGCTTTAAAGAAAGCGTGGGTAAAAAGATGAAACATCGAAGCCGTAAAACCTTCTGTTTTATCTTCACCCCAACCCGAAACCCCAAGCGCAAACATCATAAAGGCAATTTGTGATATGGTTGAATACGCTAACACGCGTTTAATATCGGTTTGTGTACAGGCAATTACAGCAGCAAAAAGTGCAGTAAATATGCCTATGTAACCAACTATAGCCAATGCATCAGGTGCTGAAATGGCAAAGACGGGAAACAACCGGGCAACTAAAAATACCCCAGCAACTACCATGGTAGCAGCATGGATTAATGCTGAAACCGGCGTTGGCCCCTCCATTGCATCGGGCAACCAAATATGCAACGGGAACATGGCCGATTTTCCGGCACCTCCGGTAAACACAAGAAGTAAACCCCAAGAAAGCGTGGAAAGACCTAAAAATGACGCCGATGTTATAGCTAATAAATAGGGCGAATTAGGTATAGTAAGACGCTCTATTAATACAAAAAAATCGAGTGTTTTTGCTCCATAGCTTAGCATCAAAATTCCTATCAGAAAACCTAAGTCGGCAAATCGGGTAACGATAAAAGCTTTGTTTGCAGCAGCAATAGCAGATGGTTTTGTAAAATAAAATCCGATTAACAGGAAGGAAGAAACACCAACCAATTCCCAGAAAATATACATTTGAAACATATTCATGGAAACTACCAAGCCGAGCATCGAAAAAGTAAACAAACCTAAATATGCATAATAGGTACTAAACCGGTCTTCACCCTGCATGTATTTGAAACTGTATAAGTGAACCATAGCAGAAATTATGGTAATAACCACTAGCATCATCACTGAAATTGGATCCAGAACAATTCCCAAATCGATTGATAAATTTTCGTTAAACTGAAGCCAGGAAAACTGAAGCGCCCGGTAAGGAACATAGGTTCCCCCTTGTTTTCCAAAAGAAGTAAAGTATCCGTATGCTGTTATCAGGGCTAGTATTGCTCCAATAAACAGTATAGTAGTACCAATAATTCCGGCCAGACCAGGAGTAATTTTCTTCCCAAACAAGCTAAGACCTAAAAAGCTTAATAAAGGTAAAATGACTATTAAAAGAGAGAATATTTC
>JAIFLU010000011.1 GCA_020048915.1 Bacteroidota bacterium
GGTTATCGGAACAACAGATACCTTAATAAACACTATTGATACGGAACCACAGGCTCTGGACAAAGAAATTGATTTTATATTAGATACTGCCGGAAGGTATTTAACCCAGGCTCCTCAAAAAAATGATGTACTTTCAGTATTCGCAGGTTTAAGACCACTTGCTGCGCCAATGCACGAAAATCAGACTACTAAGGAGATTTCCCGGAAACATAAAATAATTGTTTCGTCAAGCGGACTGGTTACTATAATTGGTGGTAAGTGGACGACCTGTCGAAAAATGGCTCAGGATACAATAGATACAGCTATTAAAACGGCAAACCTTACCAAGCAAAAATCTACCACCGCTAATTTTCACATCCACGGCTATCAATTAGAAAACTCGCAGAAAATGCTTGATATTTATGGCTCTGATAAGTCTAAAATTGAAGAATTGATTCATCAGGATTCTTCACTAGGAGTCAAACTTCATCCGGATTACGACTTCACAATAGCGCATGTTATTTGGGCAATCCGCGAAGAGATGGCCCGATCGGTGGAAGATATATTTGCCCGCAGAATCAGGTTTCTTTTTCTGGATGCCCGACTTAGTATGGAATTAGCTCCCAAAATTGCTGAAATTATGGCTAGAGAATTTGGATTCGACTCAGCCTGGGTCAATAACCAAATTTCAGAGTATAATAATCTGGCAAAGAGATATCTCATTAAGGAAACTGCTTAATTCAAAAAATACCGTTTTTTAATATCTTTATAAATTCCAAACTGCTAACTACTAATTACCATAAAACTATGGGCAATACAAATAAATACATTTTAGCGCTCGACCAGGGAACGACGAGTTCCAGAGCTATTGTTTTCGACCATCACGGTCAAATTGTTACTTCCGCTCAAAAACCATTCGAACAGCTTTTTCCAAAACCTGGTTGGGTAGAACATGATCCGAATGAAATTTGGTCGACCCAGGCCGGTGTTGCCGCAGAAGCTGTTGCAAAAGCCGGTTTAAATGGGCAAAATATTGCTGCCATTGGCATTACCAATCAACGGGAAACCACAATTGTTTGGGACCGCATTACAGGACAACCCGTTTATAATGCGATTGTTTGGCAGGACAGACGTACCTCCAAATTCTGTGATGATCTGAACGAAAAAGGATATGCTGAAGCCATTCGCAAAAAAACCGGATTAGTAATTGACGCCTACTTTTCGGCTACTAAAATTAACTGGATTCTTGAAAACATACCAGGAACAAGACAGCGAGCAGAAAAAGGCGAATTGTGTTTTGGTACGGTTGATAGCTGGTTAACCTGGAAATTTACACAAGGGAAGATCCATATTACCGATGTTACAAATGCCAGCAGAACAATGCTTTTCAATATTCATACACTCCAATGGGATCCCGAACTTCTGAAAATTTTCGATATTCCGCTAGGCATGTTACCTGAGGTGAAATCGTGTAGCGAAATATATTGCGAAACCGCCACCACGCTGTTTGCAACAAAAATTCCTATTGCAGGAATCGCTGGCGATCAGCAGGCAGCTTTATTTGGCCAACTTTGCACAAACGAAGGAATGGCAAAAAATACTTATGGAACAGGTTGTTTTATGGTTATGAATACAGGCAGCAAACCTGTCGAATCAAAAAATAACCTATTAACAACTATCGGCTGGAAAATCGGAAACAATACAACATACGCCCTCGAAGGAAGTGTATTCGTCGCAGGAGCCGCTATTCAATGGCTACGCGATGGGATTAATATGATCTCCCATTCATCAGAAAGTGAAACGTTAGCCAATCAGGTAACCGATAATGGAGGTGTTTATTTTGTACCTGCTTTAACCGGACTTGGAGCCCCATACTGGGATCAATATGCCCGGGGGACAATTGTTGGGATTACCCGCGGAACCACCTCAGCACACATTACCCGAGCTGCATTGGAGTCTATAGCCTTTCAATCGTACGATGTTTTAAAATCGATGGAGTCGGATGCCGGAAAGCCAACCCTGGAGCTTCGAGTCGACGGAGGCGCGGTTGCCAACAATTTCTTAATGCAGTTTCAAGCTGATATTTGTGGCAGTAAAGTTGTTCGTCCTCAAATACTTGAAACAACAGCATTAGGTGCTGCTTACCTCGCTGGGCTGGCAGTTGGCTTCTGGGATGGTCTTGACGATCTGAAAAACCATTGGGCAGTCGACAAGACATTTTCACCTGGCATGGAAAAATCTGTCATAGCAGACTATCTAAAGCAATGGCACAAAGCTGTGGACAGATCAAGGAATTGGATTGAGAAATAATTTAAAACCCTTACTAAAACCGAGTATTTATATGAATGAATTTACAGCTGAATTAATTGGCACCATGCTTATGATTTTAATGGGTGCCGGAGTAGTTGCGAATGTTGTATTAACAGGAACCAAAGGAAACAATTCGGGATGGATTGTAATAACTACGGCATGGGCTTTAGGCGTTTATATTGGAGTGGTAGTTGCTGGCCCAATAAGTGGGGCACATCTAAATCCAATTGTCAGTCTTGGATTGGCTATTGCCGGAAAATTTGCCTGGTCGAAAATGTGGTATTATGTTATTGCTCAAATGCTGGGAGCCGCACTTGGAGCCTTTTTAGTTTGGGTCTCGTATAAAGACCATTTTAATACGACGGATGATAAAGGCGCTAAACTTGGTGTGTTTTGTACTGGGCCTGCCATTCGGAACTACCCCATAAATTTTGCATGTGAGGTAATTGGTACATTTGTATTAATATTTGTAATCCTATACATTTCGGGAGTAAAATTGGAAGACAGCAACAATACGCCTGTTGGAATGGGTTCTTTGGGTGCTATACCTGTAGCCTTGCTGGTTTGGGTAATTGGACTTTCGTTGGGAGGAACCACCGGATATGCCATTAATCCTGCCAGAGACCTTGCTCCACGTCTTATGCATGCCATTCTGCCTATCGCTAATAAAGGAAGTAACGACTGGGCATACGCCTGGGTTCCCATTCTCGGACCAATAACAGGCGCTGGTTTGGCATCCATACTTTATTTGGTGCTGAATTAGATTATCAATTTCAAGTTATTATTCCCTAATATTAAATATCTAAAAAAATGTAACCCTTAAGCTAAGCGTAGTCTCCCGACTACGCTTTTTTAATGACCTGCCATTGTTAATGCTTCAATTGGTTTTCTTCGATTAAGTTATTAAATATCATGCCAATAACCTCAACAACTACTAAGCTGTTAACATTGTAACTTTTTCACCATATATTTTCATCCTTAGCTTTGAGATACTACTCCCGTAAGTAAAATAAAATAATATTTAATATTGTATATTTTTATTAAAGTACTATTATGTTGTATTATAAATAACATTATATTTGCCTAGTACTTCATAGAGGTTAAAATGAAAAAAGAATTAGATATACTGTTTGATACAACTTCGCATATCCCAAAGTACCGACAGATTATCGATAGTATTGTCCAGTTAGTTAGAGATGGTAAACTAGCAAAGGGCGATCGCTTACCTTCACTGAACGACCTGTGTAAAAAATACAATCTATCGCAGGACACTGTTTTAATGGGTTATAACGAGCTTAAATCCAGAGGAATTGTTACCTCAAGTATTGGAAAAGGCTATTACATTTCAAATATTCAAATAGATGCCAATCACAAGGTATTTTTGCTTTTCGATAAACTCACAGCATATAAGGAAACGCTTTACGAATCATTCAAGGACACCCTAAAAGGAAATGAGCAGATTTTTTTTCACCATAACAATGCTAAAGTTTTCCAAACCCTCATAGAAAGCGCTGTTGGCGATTATTCCGAATATGTAATAATGCCAATGCCCGACAAGAGCGCAACCGCTATACTCGAAATGCTTCCCAAAAACAAAACCTATATTCTTGATACAGGCAGAACCGCTTTTCAAGCCAAATATCCCTATGTCTGTCAGGATTTCGAACGGGATATTTATCGAATTCTTCGGCAAAACGAGAACAGTATAAAAACCTATTCGCGCTTAATCCTTGCTATTCGAAACCAAAAATCGCATCTAAAAGAAATTGCCGGCGGGTTTCGTAATTTCTGCAAACAACTTCCCATCGAATTTGAAATTGTTAACCAAATAACTGCCCTCGAAGTTCGAAAAGGAGATGTTTATATTGTAGTAGACGACCGCGATCTGGTTCATCTGGTAAAACAAGCCGATTCGCACAATCTGCAATTGGGGAAACAATTGGGGATCATTTCTTACAACGAAATCCCCCTAAAAGAAATCATTGCCGGTGGAATTACCACCATCTCAACTGACTTTGCCGAAATGGGACGCAATATGGCCTCCATGATCCTCTCGGGTAAAAAGGAAAAAATTGATAATTCATTTGTAATGATTCATCGAAAATCGTTTTAACATAAATCTAACGCTGCCATGAGAAAATTTTTAACCCTACTTGTATTTTTATCCATCCTTGTGCAAATGGCCTGGGCCGGCGAACCGAGAATTATTTTCAACTTAAACGGCATCTGGGAATTCGATCAAACCACCAATGCATTTCCTCCCAATAAATTCACCCGTAAAATTCCTGTACCCGGCTTGGTGCATCTTGCTGAGCCTAAAATTGAAGACTACGACAAGTTCTTTAAACGACCTGATAAAGTCGAATTCAAAGAACAACATAACCTGTATAACATCGATTGCACTCCGCGCTACAGTTGGTATCGCAAAAGAATATTCATTCCCAAAGAACTGGAAGGCTCTGAAGGAGTCATAACCATTAAAAAGAGCCAGTATGTCACCCAGGTATACATAAATGGCATTGACATGGGAACTTCCATGGCCTGCTATACTCCGGTGGAGTTTACCTCAACAAGCGCCATTAAATACGGTGCCGAGAACGAAATTCTCATTAAAGTAGGCGACCGCGTTTGGCTACCAAGCGAAGCTGCCGGAGGAACCGATAAAGAAAAAGAGCACTACCTGCCTGGCATTTGGGACGATGTACTCTTATCTTTCACAGGGAAATTCCGAGTGAACCGATTGCTGGTTTTGCCTTCAGTTGACAAAAAAAAGATAACAATAAAAACACAGGTTCGAAACTTCCTGCCTGCCCAGATATTTTATGGCGACGCAATGAGCGACTCAGTTACCATTTCAGTTTCGATCTGCGAAAAAAACTCCGGAAAAGAAATCGCTAAAGCCTCAGGTCAATACCTGTCGAAACGGGACAATTTATCAGAATTAGAGATGACCATTCCTCTTCCCTCCTTCACAATATGGTCTCCCGAGAAGCCTTTTTTATACACCGCCAAAGTATCCATTTCCAATAGGAAAGGCACCTCCGATGAGGTAGTCAAACAATTTGGCATGCGCGATTTCACCAGGAAAGGGAAGTTTTTTTATCTCAATGGGAGCGAATACATACTCCGCGGCACCAACGTTACCTTACAGCGATTTTTTGAAGATCCTGATTGTGCTAACCTGGTGTGGGACAAAAACTGGGTAAAAAAATTCCTGATTGATTACCCCAAGCAGTTAAACTGGAATATGATGCGTATTTGCGTTGGCATTGTCCCCGATTTTTGGTATGATTTAGCCGATGAATATGGATTACTTTTCCAGAACGAATGGCTGTACTGGCAAAATCATGGATGGGACGAACAAATTCGAAAAGAATATACCGATTGGGTTTGGAGCGATGGAAATCACCCCAGCATTGCCATTTGGGATGCTATAAACGAAAACTGGGACGATTATATTGGCAATTCGCTCATTCCTGAGCTTAAAAAACTGGATCCCACAAGAGTTTGGGATGCCGGTTACATGACTGGCGATAAAATGGCGATGGACGAAATGGATGAACCCCATCCCTATCAAGGGCCAATGCCTTGGTCTACAATAACTGAATTCGAAAAAAATCCTTACCCCCTTGGTAACCTTGATTTCAAACCAGAGCTAATTAAAAACATCGAAAAGGCAGGTTCAGCCCAACTCGTAAATGAATATGGCTGGATATGGCTTTGGCGGAATGGAATTCCTAGTAAATTAACCGTAGACGTTTTTAAATATTATCTTGGCCCTAACTCTACGCCAGAACAAAACAGAGAATTGCAGGCATACTGGCTCCAGCTCGAAACAGAATGGCTGCGAAGCAATACCAACATTGCAGGAGTTTTGGCATTCTGCTACCTTGCAAATAATTATGGATATACCGGCGATTGGTTTATTGATAACATTAAAGACCTCAAACCCGGCCCTACTATGCATTGGTTTCAGCATTGCTTTGCCCCAGCCGCACTGTTCATTAATTTGACCGATGAACGATATACAAAGCACATCGCCCCGCATCAACCAGGAACGTCATTGCTTTTTAACCTGGCAGGAGTTAACAATTTCGGACAACTAATAAAAGGAAATGCAAAAATATACCTGCTTGATTCAAACGGGAAATCTGTTTTTGAGAAACAATCGGAAGTTACATTGTCGTCGCTTACCCGAACCAATATTCCTATGAGTATTGAACTTCCTACAAAGTCGGGAGGATATTTACTGGTATCAGAGTTTATTAGCGAAGGTACATCGCAACCTGTTATTTCACGGCGATATATTAAAGTTGGCAAACTGGATTCATACACCTTTTTTGAAATGAAACCTACAGAGTTAAAATAAACTATTTCAAACTCAATACATATTCGATGAATCACTTATCCATAAATTACCCAACCGTTTCTGTGGAGCCCGAATCATGGTTTTTAGAAGGGAAAAATATTACAAAGTCCGAAAAACGTATAAAAGATTTGGGCAACGTGTTTGCTAACGAAGCTGCTCGCCAATTAATAAACCCGGATTTGCTGGTATATAATGTGCAGGCGCATCTTCCAGTGAAAGAAGGAACTCCTGGCGGATTATATTTTGGGACAACCATCATTCAACCAGGAAAAGTCGGAAACGAATACTTCATGACCCGCGGGCATTTCCATGCCAATGCCGATCGGGCAGAATATTACTGGGGAGTTCAGGGTGAAGGGATGCTCATTCTGATGGATGAATATAGAACTACCTGGGCTGAGAAAATGTTTCCGGGAAGCCTTCACTATATTGGTGCAAAAATTGCCCACCGGGTTGCAAATACAGGAGAAACACCGCTCATATTCGGGGCCTGCTGGCCTTCGGATGCAGGTCATAACTATGAGGAAATTGAACTACAAGGTTTTTCAGCTCGTCTTTTAGAAATTGAAGGAAAACCCTTCCTCAAATAAAAAATGCTATGAATTTACCCAAAATATGTTCATTTAACTCATTATCATATACTATGAGCTCTAAACTACTAACTTACCGGGCAATCACATCCCTCCTGTTTATATGGATGACGACGTATAGTTTAATGGCCCAGAAAACACCTGCTATCTATCTGGAAATTAAAGGAGTTAAAGCCTTGCCTTTCCTCTTTGAGAAAAACAATCAGGAATTTCAGCCAGTTCAGATAAAAGCAGTCCTTTCTGTCGATTCATGCACTGCCATTGCCTATGCGGAAGGAAACAACCCTTTTACGATCCATTTAAAAAAAGGGGAAAACTCATTAGAAATTCCTGTAAAAGCTGTTTCTACTGAAAAAATAATTCAGTTAAAAATTGAATCGAAGGGAATGCCAACGTTTCAAACTTCTGTCATCCTTCAACCGGTAAAAAAGTTGGTTTGCTATATCCTTCCTCATTCGCACACCGACATTGGTTATACCGAAATTCAAACTGCCATTGAAGACAAACAGGTTCAAAACCTGGTGAAAGGAATGGAGATTGCCAAAAGGACTTCGCAATACCCCAAAGGAGCGCGTTTTATCTGGAATGTGGAAGTGGGCTGGGCAGCAGATTTATATCTGAACCGTATGGATGAAAGTAAAAAACAGGCCTTTCGTGATGCGGTTACGCGAGGCGAAATTGCATTAAACGGAATGTATCTGAATGTTCTGACAGGTTTATGCCGCCCCGAAGAACTATCCAGGTTGTTCAAATTCTCTACCGAGTTGGCTAAAAAATGCAATGTAACAATTGACGCCGCCATGACAAGCGATATTCCCGGGCAAACCTGGGGAACGGTTTCGGCCATGTCGCAGGCTGGCATTAAGTATTTTTCGACCGCTCCAAATTTTTTCGACCGCATAGGCGATATCCTGGTTCAGTGGGAAAATAAACCATTTTATTGGGTATCCCCTTCGGGAAACGAAAAGGTATTGGTTTGGATCCCTTTAAAGGGATATGCACTCTCCCATATGATAAAAAAACTGTCTCCCGAATTTGTTTCAAACTATATGCACCAGCTCGATAGTTTAAAATACCCATTTGACATTGCGCATCTTCGCTGGAGCGGACATGGCGATAATGCCGAACCCGATGCTGAAATATGCGAATTTGTAAAAGATTTTCAATCGCACTATTCCTGGCCTAAATTCATCATATCGTCTACCAGTGAAGCATTTTCAGCTTTTGAAAATAAATATGGCAATGCATTACAAAAAGTAAAGGGAGATTGGACTCCTTATTGGGAAGACGGAGCCGGATCGTCGGCCCTGGAAACAGGAATGAACCGTGCAAGCTCTGACCGGCTATCGCAGGCAGAAGCTTTATGGGCAATGAAAGATCCATCCAGCTATCCTGTTGCTGAATTTGAAGAAGCCTGGAAAAAGGTTTTGCTTTATTCCGAGCATACCTGGGGAGCATGGTGCAGTGTTACCGATCCTGAAAATAAAATGACCAAAGAACAATGGGACATCAAGAAATCCTATGCTCTCGATGCCGATAAGCAATCGCGTCAATTACTCGAAAAAGCATTATTATTAACTGGGAATTCTGGTTCAAGTAGTTCCATCGATATTTATAACACAAATTCATGGACACGCTCCCAATTAGTTCTAGTTCCGGAATCGCTATCTAAGACTGGAGATCGTGCTGTTGGTCCTGATAAAAAGCCAATCCCATCGCAGCGTCTATCTTCGGGTGAATTGGCAATACTTGTAAAATCTGTCCCTCCATATTCTTCCAAACGGTTTACAATTACTAAGGGAAAAGCTTTTTCAGAAAGCAGTGTAAAAATTCAGGGAAACACACTCAGTAATGGATTAGTTTCTGTAAGCATAGATCCTGAAACCGGTGCAATTTCCGAATTAAAATCGGTTGCTACCCAAAACACAAACCTGGTAAATGCATCCTCCGGATATGGTTTGAACGACTTTGCATTTCTGGAATCGGACAAGATAAACGACATCAAGAAAATAAATGGAGCGAAAATCTCCGTAAAAGAAACCGGACCGTTGGTGGCCTCGCTGCTTATTGAGTCGGATGCACCCGGTTGTAACAAACTTATTCGGGAAGTACGCTTACAGGCAGGCCAGGAACATGTTGAAATTACAAACATAGTTGATAAGAAACGAGCTGAAATCAATCCCAATCCCGGTGACTGGAAATTTGCCCAAAAAGGCGGAAAAGAAAGCGTTAACTTTGCTTTTCCTTTCCAAGTCCCAAATGGAACTGTAAAACTGGATGTTCCTCATGGTGTAATGGAACCCGAAAAAGACCAGATACCCAGTGCCTGTAAAAATTGGCTAACTGCTAATCGTTGGGCCGACATTTCTAATGGAGAAAATGGTGTGGCCCTTATCACCTTAGATGCCCCCTTGTTTGAAGTAGGTGGAATTACCGCTACCATGCTGGGTTCGCAAACTAATCCCGACGTTTGGAAAAAGCATATTGAACCCACTCAAACGTTGTTTTCATGGGCTTTAAACAATCATTGGGGAACGAACTACCGCGCCTACCAGGAGGGCTTGATAACTTTCAGGTATGCACTTTGGCCCCATGAAAAATTCAGCACTTTCGAAAATTCGCAGTATGCCATCGGAATGAGCCAACCCCTTTTGGTTAAAGAAGCATCGGGGAAATATGAGACAATCTCTGGTATATATCCCGATCTCCCCCAGGTGTTGGTAACCGCCTTTAAACCATGCGACGACAGGAAGGGCAGGATAATGACCCTTTTTAACTCTTCGGAAACAGCCGTTAAGACCAAACTTATCTCCGAGAAGAGTCGTCTCCAGCATATTTGGATGAGTAATTCGGGAGAAGATAAAAAACAGGAAATAACCGATATTGAAATTCCTGCATGGGGAGTTGTGATTATTCGCGTAGAATAAAAAAAACAGTCATGAAGATAACCATAGCATTAGATCTTGGGGGAACCCGCATAAAAATTGGTATTGTAAGGCAGGGTAACATTCTTGCCAGCAGATTGGTCGATGCATATTCCGATAATGGATTATTGCCACGGATTTCTATCATTGAGGAAACTATTGACCAACTATTGATGGAAGGGTGCATTCCTATGTCAGATATATGGGGTCTCGGTATTTCCATCCCTGGTATAGTCGACTCAAAGAATATGAAACTTCTTTCGGTCAACAAAAAATTTAGCGACGCCGTGAACATTGATTTCCCGGCATGGGCAATGCAAAAGTGGGGATTGCCGCTGATTATTGAAAACGATGCGCGATGCGCGCTGGTGGGCGAATGGCAATATGGCGCTGGAAAAAATTGCGATAACCTGGTAATGGTAACATTAGGGACTGGTGTTGGCGGATCAACCATTATCGAAGGTAAGCTTTTGAGAGGGAGTCATTTTCTGGCAGGCTGCCTTGCCGGTCATTCCACCATAAATTATCATGGTGAAACTTGTAACTGCGGCAACGTTGGCTGTGTCGAATCCGAAGCCTCCTCCTGGAGATTGCCAGAAATGGCCCGTAAGCATTTACTGTTTCCCTCAAGTAATTTGTCGGGGTGCGAAACCATCGATTACAAACAGGTTTTTCAACTGGCAGGCGAAGGAGACCTATTGGCAATCGAGCTTACCCGTCACAGCCTGGATGCATGGAGTGCCGGGGTTATCAATCTTATCCATGCATACGACCCCGAATTGGTAATTATTGGCGGAGGTATCATGAAAAGCTCCCAGGCTATTTTGCCTGTAATTCAGGAGTACGTTGAACGCCATGCCTGGACCCCCTGGGGAAAAGTAAAAGTTGTATGCGCCCAAAATCCGGATTGGGCAGCTTTACAGGGATTGGATTTTTTATGGAACGAAAATCAAAAATTGAATATCCGTTAAGAAATAATTAAAATACTTTATACTATGAATAAGTCTGCTAAGCGAATAACAACCATTTTTCTAGTCCTTTTCATTGGGTTGACATCGATAAAAATATCCGCGCAAAGCGCTACTGTAAAGATTTTTCCTGATGTAAAACGCCAAATCATTCGTTCAATCGGAGGGAATTATTGTCAGGCAAACTATTCCAATCATGCCTGGGATGCCATTGGAGAAGCAACCCTGAAAGAGTTTCGTCCATCGCACGTTCGGGTTGCACTACCTATGAAACTGCGGAAAATTGATTTTAAAGATTATCGAGGCGAAAACTATACCAAGCAACCGCTGGTAATTGAAGTTTTGGAATCGCTAAAGCGTATGAAAGATGAGTTTGGAGTGAAAAATATCACTATCTCCGTGTGGGATGTACCTGATGAATTAATAGTTGACCCTTCCAAAAAATCTCAACGGGTAATTAAGCCCGAAGCCTATGATGAAGTAATCCAAATGCTGGTTGATTTTTTACTGAAGGCCAAAAATGAGTATGGTGTTGAAGTAGATCAATTTTCGTTTAACGAATCGGATGGCGGATGGCAAATTATCTTTTCACCTGCAGAAACAATTGCTTTTATTAAAAAAGCCGGGGCACGATTGAAAGATGCCGGTCTAAAAACCAAACTGCTCTGGGCAGATACCGCTCAAACACTTGGAACGGTTGAATTCGCAACCCAAATTATGGCCGATACTACCATTTGGAAATACCTCGGCCCACTTTGCTTTCACAGTTGGTGGTCCGAAAGCATTGCCGACAATGAATTTGAAAGGGTTGCAGGCCTTGCAAAAGCGTGGAACAAAGAAGTATGGTGCAGCGAACTTGGCTTTGATGCCATGGCGTGGCAGGTAAAAGACATGAACAAAAGCTGGGATTATGGGCTTCGGTTTGCTATAATTGCCCACCGCATGATGAAATATGCCGAAGTTGAAGTTTCTCTTTATTGGACGTGGCAGAACAATTACGAAATAATGTCCCCCGATCTCACACAAAAATATCCTTCGTATTATGTTACACGCCACCAGACTGATTTTCTAAATACCGGTACTCAAATAGTCCATTCAACCAGTTCCGATTCAGAAATATTGCCTATCAGTGGTATTCATGCCGATGGAAAAAAGGTTTTACAACTCATTAACATGAAAAAAAATCCTGTCACCATAGAAATAGAAGGATTTGATTCCACGTCGATCGATTTAACCAGCACCACCCAATCGAATAATTGGGAAGTCACCAAAAATTTTCAAAAAACAAAAAAAGGAAAATTCACGATTCAACTCAAGCCTGAATCGGTCAATACATTTATTTTCAATTAATAATGAAAGAAAAAAAAACAAAATACGCTTCACACTTCACTAACCTGCCTGTTGTTGAAGTCTCTAAAACGGAATATTCAGTAAACACCGGATGGGATAACATTTGTACCGAATTAAACAAATCAATGGAAGCGCTGAAAGGCAAAAAGAAACTGGTGGTGATCGAAACTTATCAGGGTGTTATACACGAAGACCTTATAAACTCATTTATAAACGGACTAAAGTACGACCGTTTTATTCAGTCTTCAGATTACATGCTAGCCGAAAAGGCTATTGAAAACCTGGTTTTCCCGGATGTAACCAACGACAGGATTTTTGGATTTCTCACCCGGTTAAGCATGGATGCGTTTTTCGATAGTGCTAAAATATCTGTATTTCAATCCGAAATGGATAAAGCCGCAGAAGGAGTGTTTATAGTTTACGGAAGCGGGGCTTCGTTACTTTGCCCAAAACCCGATTTGCTGATATATGCCGATATGGCACGCTGGGAAATACAGCTCCGCATGAGACAACATCTGGTGGATAATCTCGGGGTAAAAAACCGCAGTACTCCCGACTGGATGCTTTTATACAAGCAAGGTTTTTTTGTGGATTGGCGCGTTTGCGACCGCTTAAAGAAAAAACTCATGCACCGCTGGGATTATGTGCTCGACACCAATAATCGCAGCGAGCCAAAACTTGTGCCCGGAAAAGCAATTCTCGAAGGGCTGTGCGAATGTTTGAAAAGGCCGTTCAGTGTGGTTCCATTTTTCGATCCCGGTCCCTGGGGCGGGCAATGGATGAAGGAACACTGTAATCTCGATCCTTCGCAATCGAATTATGCATGGTGTTTCAATTGTGTTCCCGAGGAAAACAGCTTGCTGTTGAAGTTTGGCGAAATAGTGGTAGAAATCCCTTCTATCAACCTGGTATTTTTTGCACCCGAAGCACTTCTGGGGCCAGCAGTTCACGGACGGTTTGGAGATGAATTTCCCATCCGGTTCGATTACCTCGATACCATTGATGGTGGACATTTAAGCCTACAGGTACATCCGCTTACTGAATATATCCAGGAAAAATTTGGAATGCATTACACACAGGACGAGAGTTACTACATGATGGAAGCAAAACCCGGAGCCATTGTTTATCTCGGCTTAAAAGAAGGTGTAAATCCAGTTGAAATGATTGCTGACCTGGAACTTGCCCAACGAGGAGAAATCTTGTTCGATGCCGAAAAGCATGTACAAACCTGGCCGGTGCAAAAGCACGATCATTTTCTTATTCCAGGAGGAACAGTGCATTGCTCAGGCAAAAACAGTATGGTGCTCGAAATTAGTGCAACACCGTATATTTTCACCTTCAAACTTTGGGATTGGGGACGGTTGGGAATCGATGGAAAACCACGCCCCATCAATATCGAACATGGAAAAAACAATATTCAATGGGATCGCACTACCGAATGGACACGGGAGAATCTGGTGAATCGATTCGAAAAAATTGCCGAGGGCGATGGGTGGATCGAAGAACGTACCGGCTTGCACGAACGCGAATTTATCGAAACCCGCCGGCATTGGTTTACTGAGAAAGTACACCACAACACCGATAATGGAGTAAATGTGCTCTGCCTGATTGAAGGGGACGAAGTTTTGGTGGAAAGCCCATTTGATGACTTTAAACCATTTTTGGTGCATTATGCTGAAACATTTATAGTACCCGCTTCTGTTGGGGAGTACACCATAAAACCTTACGGTGGAATCGTAGGGAAAAAATGCGGTACCATGAAGGCTTTTGTCAGGAAAAATTATTAGATAGTGTGCGTTAACCTTTCCAGGGAATTAAACCCTGGAAAGGTTAATGCCAATAATACTTACGACTTACGACTAATTACTTACGACTAAACAATATGAAAGAAAAAGACGCCCGCTTTTTAATACTGGCTGCAATTGTCGCAGCCCTCGGAGGATTATTATTTGGCTTTGATACTGCTGTCATTTCCGGAACTACGCCGTTTCTTCAACCATACTTCAGCCTCAACGACATTGCTCTTGGGTGGACAGTCAGCAGTCTTCTTATTGGCTGTATCATCGGGGTTATTGCGTCAGGCAAACCGGGTGATGCTTTTGGCCGAAGAAAGACACTGCTGGTTGCTGCATTGCTTTTTGTGATTTCTGCAATCGGATCGGCTCTTTCCACAAATCTGTTTGTCTTCATCTCATTTCGAATGCTTGGTGGAATTGCAGTAGGTACTGCCTCCATGCTATCGCCCATGTACATTTCCGAAATTTCTCCGGCTAAAAATCGGGGTACACTCGTGTCTCTAAATCAACTTGCCATTGTGATTGGTATTTTAATGGCTTTCTTTTCCAATTATTTATTGGCAGGAACTGGTGAAAACAGTTGGCGATGGATGCTGGCAGTAATGGGTGCTCCTGCTTTTCTTTTCTTTATAGCACTGTTGTTTGTGCCAGAAAGTCCCCGGTGGTTGATGCAAAAAGGGAAAAACAACGAAGCATTTTCAGTGTTAGAGCGAATTAATGGAACGGCGGTTGCAACATCCGAAATTAAAGCGATTGAGCTATCTCTGGCAACTGAAATTCACGGCACCTATAAAGAACTATTTTCCAAAGATCTCCGGCCTATCCTCTGGATTGGCGTTTTACTGGCCGTATTATCCCAAATCACAGGGATTAACTCGATTATGTATTACGCTCCGGTTATTTTTAAAGACTTAGGCAATGGCAATGATTCGGCCCTTATTCAAACTGCAATTATTGGTGGAGTAAACTTTCTGTTTACATTAGTTGCCATCCGGTGGATTGACCGATGGGGACGAAAACCACTGATGATTGGAGGCGCCATTGGTATGACAATTTCCCTCACGGTTATAACCATTGCATATTTCCTGCACAAATTCGAAGGTTATCTGATTCTATTTTTCATACTTACGTTCATCGCTTCTTTTGCAGCATCCCTTGGCCCTGTAACCTGGGTGGTTGTTTCAGAAATCTTCCCCAATAAAATGCGCAGTAAAGCTATGTCAGTCGCCATTGTTGCACTTTGGACCACTAACTTTATTGTAACCTTACTTTTTCCTGTCATTTTAAAAAGACTTGGTGGAGGGGTAGCTTTTCTGATTTTCGATTTAATGTGCATTTTACTGTTACTTTTTGTAATTTTCAAGCTCCCGGAGACGAAGGGGAAAAGTCTGGAAGAATTAGAAAAAATACTTTTGAAAAAATGAACAACGCTATTATCAAATCGATGGAAAAAAAACACCTTCTCTTTTTGTTTATCTTAATTTTCTGGAACATATCCATAGTAAATGGACAAGAAAACACTCTAAACCTGCGGGTAGACGATAATCTGGTTTTATACCAGCTAAAAGGAGGTATTGGGGCATCCTGGCATTCGTTGGTTAAAGATATTCCCCTGGAAAATGAGAAGTACGATTATCCCGTAAGGTTTAATAATCCGCGGGGAAGCGCCTTTGCCGGCAACCCTCCCCTTTCCGATACGGTTGCCTGGAAACAATTATACCGGCACGCCCGTTGGCTGGGGTTGAACTTTCTGCGGGTAGAACTTAGTCAGCGCATTTACGAACCAGAACAAAACGTTTTCGATTGGGAAAACGAAGAAATGCAGGTGCTTTATAGAATTCTTGACTGGTGTGAAGCAAACCATGCCGATGTTTTTCTGCAACAGATGTGGGGAGATGTTGCCTGGAATGCCTTTCCGGGAGTGCATCCGCTATTGAGTGCACCAAAATCACTGGACGATTATGCCAATGGAATAACTGCACTATTGGAACATCTCACCCTGACAAAAAAATATTCCTGTATCAAATATTTCAGCATTACCAACGAACCTCCTGGCGGAACCTGGGGTTATTGGTGGTGTTATGGCTCCGGATCAGGGTCGGTAACTCCAGCCTGGAAAGCAGTCCGGGAAACACTTGATGCTAAGAATATCAACATCCCGCTTTCTGGTCCCGATTGGACTAGCCTTCCTCCTTTCGATACTGCTAAAATAGATTTCGATAAATACATCGGGGCATACGATATTCACTCCTATGGAGGAATAGATAACGAAGGGGAAGTGATATTAAGTGATTGGTCGCGTTGGGCACACGAACATAAAAAGCCATTTTTCCTTTCGGAGTTTGGAAATATGAATTTAGGTTGGGGAACTGATAATCCAGGCCCAAAAAGCTTTGAAGCTGCACTCTCTAATGCAAACGATGTTATCAGGGGATTAAATATGGGGGTGGATGGATTTAACAGGTGGAGTTTTACAAACCGGGGTGATATAGACGGCCAATGGCAATTAGTGCGCACTTACGATACCGAGAAGAAAGAGTATACCGCCGATGTGACCCCTGAAAAGGAAGCCTACTATGGATTTGCTGTTATTAGCCGCTTTCTGGGCAAATATGCTTCTGTTGTTCATTGGCAAACCGATTGGTGCATTGAGGGAGTAAAACCGGCTGCTTTTAAAAATAGAGACGGGAATCTGGTAATTCTAATCGTAAATAAAAAGAAAAAAGCCGTGAAACTAAATTTGACATTATTAGGAAGTCTAGGTCAAAAGCCCTATCAATTTTACCAAATCACTAAGGAAATGGTTACGAGCCCATCATTCCGACTTGATCCTCAAAAAACAATTACGGGTTTAAACAAGCAAAAAACGCTCGAATTGTTGCCCGGAAGTATTACAGTATTAACTACCTACAATTTAAAACACAACGATTTGGGGATTATGGAATAAATTGATCCAAAGGGCTGAGGCTGTAAAAAAATGGAATAAGGCATCGACTCCGATCTGTCTGACCATTGAAAGTCAGTTAATTGTCACATTGAGCGGAGTCGAAATGCAATAATTAACTGACGTTTTACACAGCCTAAATGTTTATCCGATAAAGTTAAAACTCGCGTTGAGGTTCAGTTAAGTCATGATTCAATGCATAATACCTATAGTACAATGAATTTTAATCCAGGATTTGATATATACCCAACCGTCCAACCCATGGGCTTCAAATATGGCCCTGGCGTTTTTGGCCCATCCGTTGAAAACCGTTCGCTCGATTCTATTCGAAAAAGTCTGCTCGATCCTACTTGTGCAGGCCCTGATCCGGTTTACGCTATCGCCATGGATGTAGGCAAAGTAATTCATAAACCGTTTCTTATTAAACATAATTTGTTATTTGGAGCAGTTACCTATGCGGCAGGGCAACTTGGTAAAGAGCCAGTGCGCAGTCAGGGGCATGTTCATAAAAAAGCCCGAAACAATGCAATGTCTCCGCCCGAAATCTATGAAATATGGTCAGGCCGAGCCATTATTTATATGCAGGAATTTGCAGACGACAATCCGGGTCGTTGCTATGCCGTGGAAGCCAACCCAGGTGAAGTGGTGGTAGTTCCTCCTGATTGGGCACATGCCACTATAAGTGCCGATCCAAAAGAGCCATTAACTTTTGGCGCCTGGTGCGACCGCAATTTCGGGTTTGAATACGACCAGGTAAGAGCACATAAAGGGCTTGCATGGTTTCCGGTATACGACGGCAACAACAAGTTAAACTGGATAGCTAATATTAACTACCAATCGTCGCAATTAATCGAAAAGAAACCCGACTTGCATCCTGAACTTGGGTTATTACCAGGAATCCCCATCTATACTATTTTTGAGCAAAATCCGGAAACATTTCTATACATGGCTAATCCGGAGTTGAAGATTAATGAATGGGAGAATTTTATAGCGTAAAAACAGTCGATAGTAACGAGTCAATATTCCATAGAAAATCCTTGCCTTTTACCTTTTGCCTATGGACTATCGACTGTTAACTATCTATTATTCTTTTAACCATTTATCAGCAAAGTTCATATATTGTTCCCAATCATAGCTGGTAACATCGTGTTTCCCGGGACGAATATGGTATCCAATAGTGCTCAAAACCGGCTGGCTGATTCCTGGCCGTTCTATTACCGATAGCCCATCAGTACCCAATAGTTTATACACCGGACTTGCATATAACCCGCCTAAAAATTCACCTTGTGGATCTGCCCATAAATCCTCCTGTGCACTTGCGATGTATATTGGCCTCGGGGCTATTAGCGAAACAAGCATGTGCTGATCAAACGAAAGTGAGGCTTCGTTATCGCTATATTGCTTGAAATTATCGCAAAACCAGTGAGGGAAACTCTTGTTGATTATTCCTACCGTTTCACCGAAAATTCGTTTGGATAATGCCGCTCCGCCACATCCCGAATTGTTAGAAATTACAATAGCGAATCGCTGATCCTGAACTCCAGCCCATAAAGCTGCTTTACCCAATCTTGAATGCCCCAATACAACAATTTTTTTTGAATCAACATCTTTATCCTTTTCAAAATAATCCATTGCACGGCTTAGCCCCCAGGCCCAGGCCCCAATAGATCCCCATTCGTTGGGAGCAGGTTTTTGCTGATTATTTTTATAAAATAAGGGATGTATTCCATTCTGAAATCCATCGTTATAATCCGGATCGAGGTCTCCGTAATAAATAGTTGCTAAACCATACCCTCTTTCGATAATGCGTTCAATTGCCCAGCGATTCGATCGGGATCCTCGGGAGAATGAGTTAGCGGTATTGTTTTCTACACGGAAGTTTTTATCATTCTCCACCCAGTTCTTGGTAATCGAAATTCCGGAATCAGCATTCACGGTATGGTTGCCGTTGAAATTCATACCTAAAAACAGAGGTACTGGTTCTGACCGGTTATTGGGCAGGTACATCAATATAACCATTGATGGGCCTTTTTTGTTGGGCGTGAAATATGCAGTTACTTCTTTTCGGGTAGCTTTTCCGCCAAATACGCTGGCAGGTTTTGATGTAATCTCGAACGACACGGGAAGTTTAGCAGAAGGAGTTTTTCCAAACATTTGTTCTTCAAACATGGTGAGTATTTCCGGACGTCGTTTTTCAAACCATGTTTTAGAATCGGATACGGGTTTCCCGTTGTTTAGCATTAACGGATTGGGCAAAGTATAAGCAGGTACCTGGCTTTCGTCGTAATTTGCTTTTACGGCCTGAGCTAAAACCGTTTCACTGAGTAAGTGGAAAAGAATAAAAAAACAGATTAGAGTTACGCTTTTAATTGAAGTTTTCATGTTAGTAGTTTTATAGCAGTATGTGGTCATGCTCTTTTTAAGAGCTTTCTTCATGAATCAAATATACAGTTTATTTGTTTTCACTCCCATTTGTTTTATGAACCCCGCTGTCCAGCGGGCGCGGACATGTTTTCCGTGCACCTCTCTCACCTGCTCTTTCACAATAAATAAAAAACAAACAACCATTATTATACATATCATAAAAAAATTGCCTTTATGATAAAAAAGTCAAAACTCTCATGCTATTTATTGTCTACTTAAAAATTGTTTATTCTCAAATTTTTGTAAGGGATAAATTATTGATTTTCAATTCATAAAATCTCAAAACAGCATAAATAAAGAATTTAACTAAACAATTACAGCTTTATAATTCTAAAATATTAAAATTCTCATTTTCAACTTGTAATTTAAGGGTAATGGGAAATATTACGCTTTAATAGTATATATAATATACATAATCAAATAGTTAAAAAATTAATTTATTAAAGAATCCTTCAAGAGTTCTCAATTGCCTCAATACTCAAATATGTTTTTAATAATCTATCATTTGATGACATAAAATTGCAAGTGGTCGTCTATTTTTCTCTAATGAATTAAATTTTATAGTAATCAATTCAATTTTAACATCTATTTCTGGTGGTTGACTATATTTTTGGCCAAGGTAACTAAACTATGCTGACTGCTCGACCCTAAAATTGAAACCCCTTAAAAGGAACCATTTCAAATTATATATTCTGGTAGAGATAAGTTGTTTTGCAGAAAATTAACTATAAAGTATCAATACTTAATCATTGAATATAACAAATAACTACTCATTATTAACTAAACCATGTAAAAACTATGAAGAAAAAGTGTAAATGGATAACCTATATCCAAAATGGAATTTTAAGGTATTTACTATACCCATTAAAACTGGCTGTAACTATAAGTTTAATACTTGTATCTCAATTATCGGCATTTTCAGCTACAAAAGACAAAACAGATGTTAATGCCCACCAGAAGCAAACTGTTAAAGGTACAGTTATTGACGCAGCTACTAAAGAGCCTGTTGCCGGAGTAAATATCATTGTAGAAGGCACCACTATAGGAGTAATCTCGGATGTAGACGGTCACTATTCAATCGACCTTCCAAAACAGGACGCAACACTTATTTTCACTTTTGTTGGATACCTGACCGAAAAAGTTCTGGTAGGAGGACAAAGTGTAATAGATGTTAAACTTGTTCAGGATGTAAAAACTCTTGAAGAGATAATAGTGGTTGGATACGGTACTGCCAAGAAGAGCGATATTTCCGGATCAGTAGCTTCTGTTAACACCGAAGATATGATGCGAAAAGCCCCAACAAACATTTTACAAGGTCTACAAGGAGCTGCTGCGGGTGTAATTGTTACCGCTCAAGACGGTGCCCCTGATGCTAACGCGGCCATTCGTATTCGTGGTGTTGCCACTATTAACGGTAGCGCCAATCCCCTCTATGTGGTAGATGGCGTACAGGTAGGTACCAGCGCCAATTTTCTTGCCCCAAGTGATATCGAAAGCATTGAAGTATTGAAAGATGCTTCTGCTACTGCAATATACGGTGCTGCCGGAGCAAATGGTGTTATTATGATTACTACCAAACATGGTACAGCTGGTTCTACACGTGTTACTTTTTCGGCCGACTATGGCATTCAAACATTAGCCTCAAAATTAGATGTTGGCGATGCTGACCAGTTTGCTAAGAATATTCGCACCGGCCGTGCTAACGATGGTGCTATTTTAGCAAATCAAATTTTTGCTGCCACCTATGACGGCAAAAGAAAGAGTATCGACTGGCAAGATATAATGACCCGCACCTCCCTGAAACAACAATACAACCTTTCTGCTTCAGGAGGTACCGAAAAGACCCAGTCGAACCTCTCGTTAAGTTATTTGAACAACGACGGGATTATTATCAATTCGAATTACAAACGTATGACCGCCCGTGCCAATATAGTTACCAAAGTGGCAGATTTTATTGAAATAGGAGGCGACATCAACTTTGTCCATTCGGAAAATCATGGTAGTAACGCAAGTTTCGGTAATAACGGTAACCTTTCTTCCCTCCGCGATTTGGCTTTCTTTTGCCCTACCTTGGATTATGTAACACCAGGAGGTGTTTATGTGAGCCCGAACGTTAAAAATGCCAACGGAACTTATGGCGCCGGCTTTCAAACTACAACCGGTTACGATGGCGGCTCGCCGGATAATTTATATGCCACTCAGATGGAAAATAACGGGTTACGCAAAAATAACCAGTTATTGGCCAGTACCTATGCTTCTATTAAATTGTTTAAAGGGTTAACTTTTAAAACTATAGCATCTTATAACCTTTTCATTGGCAACTTTGAGAACTTTTGGGGCAACAAAAAACGGTATGAGGCAGACGGTGTAACGGAGATTGCACTGCTTAATTACGATGCCCGCTATCAATTACAAATCGACAATTCTCAAAGTAACAACCTTGCACTTGAAAATTATTTGACCTACAACTGGAAAAATGATAATCACAATGTGACCCTGATGGCGGGTAATTCGGTAAGCAAAAGCTTCGGAAGCTGGACTTCGGCTAATGCTGTTGATTTCCCGGCAGAAAACATCCGTGACATCAGTTTGACCAGCGATATTACCACAAGAACCGGTAGCGGTGCTTATAACCTGCAAACTCGCGGGCTGTCTTATTACGGCCGTGCCATGTATAGTTTGATGGACCGGTATATTTTAACGGGTACTATACGTCGCGACGGTTCTTCTAATTTCGGTGCCGGCAACAGGTGGGGTACTTTCCCGTCAGCTGCTGTTGCATGGCGTATTTCAGAAGAGAACTTCATGCAGGACATTCCGGCTATCAGTAACCTGAAACTTCGTTTAGGATGGGGACAGACCGGTAACTCCGGAGGTGCAACAGATAAATCGGTTGCCGCACTAACTTCAAATACTATTGCTTACTATTTTTATGCCCAAAACGGAATTGCCGGTTTAGGCTCAACACGCCAAACTGCAAACGGTTATGCCATTCCTTTAGTTGATACCCGGTTGAAATGGGAAACCAATGAACAAACCAACATCGGTATTGACCTGGGGTTATTAAAAAATAGTGTGAATATAACCCTCGATTATTTTACCCGAACATCCAAAGACCTGTTGTTGTATCAGTCAATCCGCCCTTCGGCCGGTTATAACGATGTGTATACCAACTACGGCGAAATTCAGAATAAGGGGATCGAATTCAGCATAAGCTATAAGAAGAATATTAATCAGGACTGGAATTTTGGTGCAACATTGACCGGGTCTAGCCTGCAAAACAAAGTTATAACCATGGGGGCTGATTTGTTAAGTGTTAACGGAACCAGCACCAATGACGGTTCTAACGTAGGTCCAGTAGCTGCTTCTTCCGGTGTGCATTGGGACGGACACTCGATTTGTCGCGAAGGCTATGCCGTAGGTTCTTTCTACGGTTATCAGGTAGAAGGGGTATTTCAATCGAAGGCCGAAGTTGATGCTGCAAACGCTGCCGCTAAAGCTGCCGGGCACTCCCAATATCAAATGGCAAATACCGGTGCCGGCGACTTTAAGTATAAGGACCTTAATGGCGATGGGTTTATTGACCAAAAAGATATGACCATCTTAGGCAATGGCTTTCCGAAGGTAAACTATGGCTTAAACTTAAACGTTTCTTATAAGAATTGGGATTTATCAGTTTACTCTTACGGAGTACTTGGCCAAAAAATCTATTCTTACTCGGCAATGACATTATCGAACATTTACGGTACTGACAACGGTACGATCCCTAATATCTTAAACTCTTCCTCTGCCGAAGCATGGACTCCCGAAAATCAGAGCAACACGCTTTCTAAGTTGTCTATCCTGGATTACAATCAAAACATGCGTGGTTCTTCTGCCTGGGTTAAAAAAGGCGATTTCTTTAAAATCAGTAATGTTCAGGTTGGTTATAATTTCGGCAAGAATTTGCTGACCCCATTACACATTGAAAGTGTTCGTCTGTATGTTTCTGTTCAAAACTTAATCTGCATCTCCAGTTACAATAAATATGGCGATCCGGAAGCCGGACAAGGAAGCGTGCTCTATACCGGTTTGGATACTGGCCGTTATCCTATGCCTCGTATTTATTCATTTGGCTTGAACATTCAATTCTAATTGTTCCACTTAAACTTAGATTAATATTATGAAAAATATATCAAAAATAATATTTACACTCGCCAGTAGTTTATTCCTGTTAGGACTAAACTCCTGCAACGACAAGGATTTTCTGACTGTTCCCCACTACTCCATTTTGGCTGCCGATCAAATGTTTAAGACGGACAAAGATGCTAAGGCCGGCCTTGTTGGATGCTACGATATGATGCTCCCTGTTTCGGAAACTAACGGAGACTGGGGATTCAAACCAAACTTGTTTGTTGGTGGCCACCCAACAATGGATACACAGGCAACAGGATGGGACAAAGACTGGAACACACAAAACTGGAACCCCGGTAGCCCTGAACTATTGAGCGGTTGGAAGCATTGCTACAAGGCTATTTCCCGTTGCAACGATTTCCTCGCAGGTCTTGGCGCTTCGCAGAACATCACCCCTACGTTAAAAACTTCTCTTGACGGTCAGGCCAGATCTGTTCGTGCATTCTTCTACATGTGGCTGGCAAAAAATTTCGCCCGTGTACCTATGCTTGCAACCGGCGAAAATTATATTAACACTCCTCAAAAAGCACGTGCGGCAACATACACAGAAATGTGGGATTTTATTATTGAAGATTTGAAAATCGCTGCGGAAGAACTTGAATGGGATCCGTTGAATGGAGAGTATGGACGTTGTACCAAAGGGTTTGCCCTTTCGTACCTGGGAGAAGCGTATATGTGGAAAGCATACCGTGTTCCCGATCAGGCTGCTGCGAACTACACATTAGCTGCTGCTGCGTTAAAACAAGTAATCGAAAGCGGTAAATACGAATTAAACCCTTCCTTCACCACGTTGTGGGATCCGGGAGCTGTTTGGACGAAAGAATGTATTTGGGAAGAGGTGCTTGATGAGGGCTCCCAATGGAACAGCTGGAGCAATCTTACCGATGCCCACACCTGGATGACCTATTTTACTGCTTGTCCTGCTGTTGGCGGATGGGGTTCGCTATACCTCTCCTGGGAATGGTGGGATTCGTATGAACAGGGCGATAAGCGTCGCGATGCTTCCGGTGTTCAAGGTGCTGTCCCTGGGATGGACCCTGATTGGAAATCTGCCACTAACTATGGTTACAACCCATATTTACAGCAGAGTATTGTAACCGATGACAAATTAACATCGCATTACCACTTTTACAAAGACGGTGAAGCGGCCCCTTCCATCTGGAGCTTGAAATACTGGCGTACATGCCGTGCTGACTGGTCGGCAATGTGGGGACCTCAACAGATTTATTATAAACGTTATGCCAATGTATTATTGGATTATGCAGAATGCTTGTTCAATTTGAATGGTGCTGGGGATGCAACCGCCTGGGGCTATGTTAATCAAATTCGTAACCGTGCATTCGGTAATTTGGAAGTTGGTAAGAAAGATGCGTTAACCGCAACTTACCTTCCATACTATCAACAAATTGCTGCGCATTACAAAACTACAGCACCAGCAACATATCCTATTCCTTTCACTGAAACTGCTGTAACGGTTCCCGATGCACAGGCTTACTATACACAGGTAAAAGCTGATAAAAGCTTTTCTTCACCTGTATGGTTAGTTGCACTGGGGATGGAACGCCGTAAGGAGTTCAATGCTGAATGGTGTCTTGCCCAGGATTTGATTCGTTCCGGGTTTATGGAAGATCACATTACACACAATTATCCTAAAGGCCAGGGTTATCCAAACACTAATCCTTTAGTACAAGATGCATGGCAGACTAACCGTAGTTTTGAGTATGTTCCTGCTAAAATGGACATGCCGATTCCTACCGAAGAGTTGTTGAAAAACAAATTGTGCGATCAAAATGAGGCTTACCAATAATCCAAAAAATACAAGATTGCATTTTTAAGATTGAATGTTGTCTTGATATAATGTTTAAAAAAGGGGAATACCATTGCGTATTACCCCTTTTTTTATCGTATCCTGTATTCTAATAAATACTCTCAAAGAAGAATTGTAGTTAATTACATTGCTTCATCTAAAATCGATATATTGATCTTCATTAATTTAATTAATCGTTTGCATGAAAAAAACTAGTCTGATAATTCTATTGTTCTTTAATAGCTTAATCGCATTCTGCCAGGCTATTCCTGAAACTCCGCACAACAATTCGTCAGCTCCCCGTAAACCTATGAAACCATGGAATAAAGGTGCCTGGGAAACCAGAAAATACCGAAATGTTTTTCTCGAAGCTGGTTATAGCCAAACTGAAATTAATGCCAAGCTGGCAAAAGCATACGCAGATTTATTTGAGGGCCCTAACAGAATTTACTTTGAAGTGGGCGATTCCATGGCTTACGTTTCTGATCTGAAAAACCATGATGCCCGCACCGAAGGTCTCTCTTACGGAATGATGGTTGCCGTTCAGCTAAATAAAAAAGACGTATTTGACCGCATTTGGAGGTGGACCAAAGCATATCTGCAACATCAGGGAGGAGCGCACGATGCCTATTTTGCATGGAGCATTAACCCGCAAACAATGAAAAAAAATTCCGATGGATCCGCTTCGGATGGTGAACTTTACTTTGTTACCGATCTTTTGTTTGCTGCTAACAAATGGGGAAATAACACCGGTATAAACTATTATGCGGAGGCCAGAAGAATTTTGGACGCCATGTGGGCCAAAGATGGCACTAAGGGTGTAAAAAATCTCTTCAATGTTCAACATAAACAAATAACCTTTACCCCTGATAATTTTGGATATAACTGGACTGACCCATCGTACCATCTGCCGGCATTTTTAGAAATATGGGCTATATATGCGAAAGATGGGAAAGAACAGTTTTATAAAGATTGCGCTGACACGGCCAGGATCTTTCTTCATCGTGCCTGCCATCCCATAACCGGCTTAAATACTGATTATACTGAGTTTAGCGGCGCCCCTCACTCCACCCCTTGGATGCCGGCCGCTTTTCGTTACGATTCGTGGAGAGTCCCGATGAATATCGCCATGGATTACTCCTGGTTTGCTAAAGATAGGGAATGGCAACAGGATTATGCCAAACGGATTCAAAATTTTTTAAATAGCAGAGGTATATATACATTCGAAGATCAGTTTAACCCCGATGGCTCCCTTCCGGATTTCATCCTTCAGGCAGGAGGATATAAAAAGTTGCGGCATTCGCTTGGATTAGTGTCAACTTCAGCAGCTGCATCAATTATGGGAACAGAGGAAAAAAGCTGGAAATTTATAGATGCTCTTTGGAATGCTAAACTCGAACCTTATTCTGATGGCTATTTCGACCCATACTACGATGGTTTGCTCTATTTATTCAGCATGATGCACTTAAGCGGAAATTATCAAATTATTAAACCTCAAATAGATTAAAAAAAAATAATACGTACTAACCGAATCAAAAAATGTCCATGATCCTAAAACATCTCCATCCGGAATTGATCAACTATGATCATGGACATTTAACTTTAGTAAGCCATCCCAATAATCCTATGATGGATATAAAAAAATAATGCACCTATTACTATATTAAAATAATTTTCTATTCCAGTTATTATAAAACCATCGGGATTCGCACCAGGATGGTTTTTACTACTAACTATGTTAAATACATTATATTCACATTTTGAATATTCCTAATAAAAATGACATCCTCTCATTAATCCTGGTTAATTAGATTAAGCCTCTTTTGATGTCGTCCTCCTTCGAACGCTGCAAATAAAAAGTCCTTAAGAATTTCTACCGATTCTTGTTCTGAAATATACAAGCCAGGTAATACTAAAACATTTGCATTATTATGCCTTCGGGACATCTCAGCTATCTTCTTATTCCAACACAGTGCCGCTCTTATATTTTCGTATCGATTGGAGGTAATAGCCATTCCTTGTCCGGTACTGCACACCAGAATTCCGATATTACACTCTTCGCTTTCAATACTTTTACATACCAAATGGGCAAAAACCGGAAAATCAACTGATTCGTCACTGAAGGTTCCAAAATCTGAGTATGGCAATGCTTCACTATCTAGCCATTCACGAATATATTCCTTGGTTTTATACCCACCATGATCTGATCCTATCGCAATTTTCATTGTCCCAATTTAGATTTTAAGAGTATTTTAACCTCATTGTAAATATTTTGCTTTGTAAAGCCAAGCTTTTCGTCCAAAACATTATATGGAGCAGAAAATCCAAATGTTGAAACACCCCATACTTTACCGTTTTCTCCGACTAACCCTTCTAAAGTAACAGGAAGGCCAGCAGTTAACCCAAACTTTAAAACACTTTTTGGTAGAACTGATTGCTGATATTCAACGGATTGATTTCGAAACAATCCTTCTGACGGAATTGAAACAATATTTACTTTAATATTTTCCTGCTCCAACAAATCTGCCCCTTCTAATAATGTTGCTACCTCAGATCCGCTTGCTAAGAGAATTACATCGGGCTTATCAGAACAATTGCGCACCACATAGCCGCCACATGAAACAGAACTTGAAACTTCAGAAAAAGTCTTTCCAGGTAAGTCTTTAATATTCTGTCGCGAAAGTATTAGAGCTGTTGGGGTATGGTTGTTTTCTAACGCTATTTTCCAGGATGCTGTGGCTTCGGCCGTGTCGGCAGGTCTTAAAACAAGCATTGCGTTTTTTCCATCATGATTTTTAAGCTTTTCGAGAAGACGGATTTGCGCTTCCTGTTCAATTGGCTGATGCGTAGGGCCATCTTCTCCAACGCGGAAAGCATCGTGGGTCCAGATATATTTCACGGGTAATTGCATCAGCGCTGCCAGACGAACTGCCGGTTTCATATAGTCGGAGAAAACAAAGAAGGTTCCGCATGCAACAAAAATACCTCCATGCAAGGCTATTCCATTGGCAATCGAAGCCATTGTAAGTTCGCTCACGCCGGCTTGCAAAAAAGCGCCTGAAAAATCACCCTTTCGTAAAGCTTTTGTATTTTTCAGGAAACCATCGGTTTTATCGCTATTCGAAAGATCAGCCGATGCAACTATCATATTCTCAATTTTTTTAGCATAAACAGCCAGAACATTAGCCGATGCAACCCTTGTGGCAATATTTGCTTTTTGCTCAATTGACGAATAATCGATTTCAGGTATTTCTAAGGCTAAAAACTTGTCAAGTTTTGCAGCCAGTTCAGGGTTTGATCCTTTCCAGGATTCAATTTCTCTTTTTTTCTTTGCCGCTTCTTTCTCCAAATTCCCCTTTATTCCTTCGTAGTATTCAGCAACTTCGGGGAATATTTTGAAAGGATCTTCGGGATCTCCTCCTAAATTGCTAATTGTCTTCTTAAATGACGCACCAGACTCGCCAAGCGGCATTCCATGCGTTGCAGTTTTGCGCTCGAAACTCGTTCCATTTTCGTCTAAAGCGCCTTTTCCCATAATAGTTTTCCCAATAATCAGAAATGGCTTTCCCTTATTCGAGTTGGCTTTTTTTAATGCTTCCCTGATTTGTTTCGCATTATTTCCATCAATAGTAACCACTTCCCATCCCCAGGCTTCATACTTCTTAGCGGTATCCTCCACTGTTACTTCCCAGGTTTCGGTTGAAAGCTGAATATCATTCGAATCGAAGAACATTATCAAATTGTCCAAACCTAACGTACCGGCAATACGTCCTGCACCTTGAGATATCTCTTCCTGAATACCTCCATCTGAAATATAGGTATAAATTTTATGATTAATCCAATCGCCAAACCTTGCAGCTAAAAATTTAGCAGCAATGGCTGCTCCAACGGCCATGGTATGCCCTTGGCCTAAGGGGCCGGATGTATTTTCAATGCCTCTCGTAAAATCAACTTCGGGGTGACCAGGTGTTGGACTTCCCCATTGACGGAAGTTCTTAATTTCATCTAAGGTAAATTTTCCAGCAAGTGTTAGCTGGGAATATAACATGGGCGACATGTGCCCCGGATCTAAAAAGAACCTGTCGCGGAATGGCCATTCCATATCGGAAGGATCATATCTTAAAAATTCAGTATACAGAATATTTATAAAATCTGCTCCACCCATCGCACCCCCAGGATGCCCACTTTTTGCTTTCTCTACCATTACGGCGGAAAGAACACGAATATTATCCGCAGCTTTTGTTACAATTTTATCAACCATTTATTTCAAATTAAAAAATAGATATGTTATTACAATAGTTCGTTAAGAAATTATTGTTTGGGGAAGTTATTCAACCGCGATAAAGTTGAGCTATTTCCCTCCTCCCTCAATAGTTTTGATGGTTCCATTGGCATCATATTCCAATTCTACCACCTTCAGGCTGCGGAGCCAGGTTCGGCCACCCGAGGGAACACTGTCGTGATGAAACAAGTACCATTTCCCTTTGAACTCGGCAATTGCATGGTGGGTAGTCCAACCGACAACCGGAGTCAAAATCACCCCCTGATAGGTAAAAGGCCCGTAAGGATTATCGCCAATGGCATAGCACAATAAGTGTGTATCGCCTGTTGAATAGGAAAAATAATACTTCCCGTTGTATCGGTGCATCCACGAGGCTTCGAAGAAACGGCATTCAGTATCTCCGGCCTTCATCGGAGTTCCGTCCGGATTCAGGATTGTAACAGGGCGTGGTTCTTCTGCAAAACCAAGCATATCGTCGCTCAAGCGGGCCACTCTTGATGGCAGTGCCAATTCATCCCCTTCGGGCAAACAGGCGCATTCCAGTGCTTTGTTGTCCCGGTAGCGTTGTAACTGTCCTCCCCATAAACCGCCAAAATACATATAGTGGGTTCCATCATTATCCTCAAATATAGCTGGATCGATGCTGTAACTACCTCTGATTGGATCGGGCTGCGGAATAAACGGTCCTGAGGGACTGCTTGAAATGGCAACTCCCAAACGAAAAATATCGGTTTTATCCTTCAGCGGATAATACATATAATACTTCCCATTTTTATGGGCCACATCGCAATCCCACAATTGGCGGCCTGCCCATGGAATATCACTTACTTTAAGTACAACACCATGGTCAGTCAACTTACCGTTTTCAATATCGGAAGTGGAGAAAACATGGTAATCATTCATATCAAAATGATCGCCATTATCATTTTCCGGAATACCCGATTCCCGGTCGTGCGAAGGATAGATATACAACTTCCCTTCAAAGACATGAACAGCAGGATCGGCCATAAAATCATTCTCTACTAAATACTTTGTTTTCTTCATTTTTAGTTTAGTGTTTTTTTGCCAATTTAATCATATCTTCCACCACACTTTTGCGCTGGTTATTGCGGTCGAAGAGAACCGGATAATCTTTTCGTCCGCGGATTGGGAAGTTATTCAACCATGTTACATTATCGGTGAGGCTCCATATGGTAACCCGATCTATTACATCGTGGTATTTAAGGAAGAGCCCGAACATATCCAACACGCGCTTGTTCCATTTCATCTGAACCGAGTCGGGCACCAATTCCCTGTAAGGATCCATTTCCTTTGAATACTTGAAATTGGCGGAAATATTTGCCCCTGAATATGGACTTGGAAGAATTGAAATATCCCATTCGGTTATTAATATTTTTACACCGGCAGCCTTGAGCTTTATGAAGCTGTTTTCTGTTTCGTCAAGCGTAGGGCTATCCATATGCATATGCGCTTGCGACCCAACAGCATCGATTCTGTAACCTGCAGTTTTGAGTTCTTTTACCAGTTGCACTATGGCATCGCATTTAGCGGGAATTTCAACATTGTAATCGTTGTAATATAATTCTGCATTCGGATCGGCTTCATGCGCAAATTGGAAGGCGTATTTAATAAAATCCTTGCCGAGAATTTGGAAAAATTTGCTTTTACGATATGTGCCATCATCTTCAAAAGCTTCATTAACAACATCCCAGCCTTTTACACGGCCTTTATAACGACCAACAACTTCATAAATGTGCTGACGCATACGCTCCTTCAAAACTTCGGGAGTTACCGTTTTACCGCTATCGCCAACAAAAAACCATCTGCCTATTTGAGAATGCCACATAAGACAGTGGCCCGTTACAACCTGTTTGTTTTTTTCTCCAAACGCAACCAGCTTGTCCGCATCATCCCAAAAATACTTGTTTTCTTCGGGATGGATAGGTTGGGGTTTCATACAGTTCTCTGCAACAATAGCACTAAATTCTTTGGCTACTAAATCGGATTCGATGGGATTAACACCTTTGACCTGTTGCATGTTAACTGCTACGCCAAACAGAAATTTACCCCTGGTAGCTTCAGCCAATGTTTTCTGAGCCATAATTGGTGAGGTTGTCCCATAAATTATGGTTATAGCTGCGACAATAGTTTTGATTCTCATGTTATTTGTTTTACTCAATAAATTGCTGTTATGAAGTTTGTCCACCTCTTCGAGCCTTCAATTCCGCTTCAATTTTAACTTCCATTTTTTTATCAATAATATAGAAGTAAAGCAGACCTACACCCAGCAGGAAAGGGATGGAAGGATATATACTTACAAGCATTCTGGCACCGTTGGCAACCGTTTCAGGCTGAATTATCTCATGCCCTGCCACGGCACTCTCCTTGGCGATATATCCGTACATACCTAAGATCCATGCTACCAAGGCACTTCCAATCGACAAACCGGCTTTCAGGCCTACCATCATGGCTGAAAAGATAATAGCGGTTGCCCTGCGGTTTGTTTTCCATTCCGAAAAATCTGCCACATCGGCAATCATCGCCCAAAGCACCGGGATGGTGATACCATAGGTAAATCCATGCAGAATTTGCGAAAGGAACATCAGGAAAATACTTTCGGGCTTGAAAAAGATAAAACAAAAGATAAAAAGGGTAGCCACCAGTAAGCCGTACTTATAAACATCGCGTTTGCCATATTTATCGGCAAGTTTCTTGGATAGGGTAATCCCAACGATCATAAAGATAATCCCTCCGGCGTTGAACAAACCAAAACCGGCCGATACAGGATCTGATCCAAAGAAATTAATGCCCATAGCTGATAATGACGAAATAACCGGACTGATAAAATTAGCCAGCGCCGCCTTATCCACATAATTATTAAAATAATATACATAAGAACCGCCTTTCATAGCCAGGGTAATGAACACCAGGATGGTAAGGGTAAGCATAATCAGCCACGGCCTGTTCTTCGAGAGATCGGACAGGTCATCTTTTAAGGAAGATTTTTGCTCTGAGCTGGGAACAATGCGCTCCTTGGTTGTTAAAAATGTTACCAGTAACATAATTGTGCCAATAATAGCCATCCATGTCATTACTGTTTCGATACCGGCAGCTTTATCGCCATGACCTGCATATATAATAATAGGCAACATAAATACCTGTACAAAAAACTGAGCAAACATAACGGCCACAAACCTATAGGACGAAATGCTGTTCCGTTCGCCCATATCGCCGGTTAAAACACCACTCAGTGCTGAGTAAGGCAAGTTGCTCGAAGCATATAATAACAACAAAAAGGTATAAGTAACTGCGGCATATATTAGTTTCCATTTGTAGGAGAAATCGGGCGTTGAAAACGCCAGTAACGCAATAACACCCATAGGAATGGCTGTGTACAATATCCAGGGCCTGAATTTACCCCACCGAGAATTGGTTCTGTCGGCCAGAATCCCAATAATCGGATTAAATACAAAGGCAGCAATCAAACCCACAACAAGCATGACAATAGATGCATCATTCGTTTTAAGTCCATAGATATCGGTATAGAAATAAGCGAGATAGGTAATTAATGTTTGGAAAACCAGGTTAGCCGCCAGGTCTCCCAGGCTATATCCAATTTTCTCGAACACAGTGACTTTAGTAGAAATTTTACTCATACGTTTTCTTTAATCGGTTTAATTATTTTTAAAAGAAGGTTTTATAGTTAATAGTTAGTTAATCTGTCTTTATCTTGTCCGGTGTCATTCAGGATAAAAATATTCCAATCACTTACATTTCTTCAAAAGTATGATTTGAGCGAGGAATGGGTTAGTAAATTTTAGACAATTACTTAAAAAAATACTTCATTTTAACAGAAAAGCTTCTATAAAATAAATATATCTTGAATAAACTTTTTTCATAAATTATTATAAACCTTCGCTATTTTTAAAACTGTTGAAACTAAAAAAGAAAAATCAATGCATAACTTTATTCAAGGATACATCATTATATATTTCACAAGGATAAGAAATTGTTATAAAAGGAGATGCCGGCAACCTATCTAAGTTTCTAAGGTATAGTGGTAGTGGGGTTTTAAAATTACTTTGTTCGTAGTCCTTTTTAAAAATCTGGTATCCTGACGAATATGCTTCCTATAAATCCCTTTAAGAAATCATTGCAGAGATTAATCCCAAATTCTGATCAAATATATTTTACCCTATTAAAAATGTATAGCAAATTCTAAACAATTAGTATAAAGATAAATAAGTATTTACTCCGGAAATCGACAATTAAAAAAGTAATTCTAATTGAGTTACTTGCAGAATAAATGTGAAAATTTTTTCATAATAATCCCATTATTTAGCCCATGCCTCTCCTTCGGGTGTTCGCCTCCACTCAAAATAAGCATCTAATACTTTGAGCGATTCGACACTTGGAACAGGCCCGATGTGCGGTGTTGGTCCCAAAACCATTACCTCAGGATTTGCATCACTAAAAGCAGGCCACTTAGGAACTTCTTTGCTGTTTGGGTCGCCAAATTTTGCGAAATTGGTCCAGTAAGTTCCCATCGCTTCTGAAATTTCAAGGTCTGACTTTGTGGTTTCCGGTTTCGATTTATCGAGGTGCATAAAAACATACGCCACATCCTGACCGTGCGGTGAGCCAAAACCAAAGCGTGGGGAATCTTCCGGATAATCGGGATGCTGATCGAAATAGTAATAGAAAACCTTCGACTTTCCGGTTTTGGCCTGAAGCTGCGCCCAGCTCCATGTTTGCCAACCAAAAGCGGCATCGCGCGCAAGGTCTCGTGCTGTTTTCGGAACCGTTTTCTCCCCAACCGGATACGCTTTAATTAGGTCGTCTGCAAATTTGCCATAACGTGCTTTTACTCCATTAACAAACTCTTCGGGAGTTTTTTCCCTCGAAAAGCTGGCGCCCTCGTCAGAGTTATAGCCAATTAGCACCGGAATATCGTTGTATTTTCCGGCCTGGTAAAGTTTATGTTGATCATCGGGAATAACATAACCATCCACAATGGGCCATGCTCCAGGCATACCAAAACCCATGGGGAGTTTATCCGCTTCAATTTTACGAAGATCGGCTATGGACGAAACGCCTGATTTCTGAAGAAAAGCTTTACCATCTGTGGTTGCCTGCTGGAGGGTTTTCATATTTTCGCCGGGAAAAGTGGTTGGGCGTGTTGGGCCAAACGATCCCCCGCTTTGCGAAATAGCTCCATGGAATAACCCTTTTGCTAATGGCGAGGCACATAGCATGCTTACGGAAATTCCTCCGGCCGATTCGCCAAAAATGGTAACTTTACCCGGGTCGCCACCAAAAGCAGCAATGTTGTCTTTAATCCATTGCAAGCCGGCTATTTGATCGAGTAAACCGTAGTTTCCCGAAACATGTTTTGGGTTTTCTTCATTCAACTCAGGAAGTGCTAAAAAACCGAGTTGTCCCACCCTGTATGCAATGCTCACCAGTACAACCCCTTTCCGGGCAAGATGTTCGCCATTATGAACGGGATCGGATGTAGAGCCGAAACTAAACCCTCCACCATAAATCCAAACCAGCACTGGAATCTTTTCGTTTGCCGATTTTGCAGGGGTCCAGATATTCAGGTACAAGCAGTCTTCGCTTTTTCCCGATTGGGGGTTTCCGCCCTGCATAGGTGCGGGAGCAAACTTAGTTGTTTGTTTCACTCCCTCCCATTTTGCAGCAGGCTGTGGAGCTTTCCAGCGAAGGTTCCCAACAGGTGGAGCAGCAAAAGGAATGCCTTTGTAAACGGTCAACCCGCCTTCAGAAGTAACTTGCACAAGCCCTTCCGCAACTTTGACAGGTGATGGTTGCTGGGCGATACTTTGCACAGCAATAAACATCATAAACATTGAAATTAAAACTGTTATCCTTTTCATATATTAATTTTTTGAAGATTAAATTATGTTCAGTTGGATGTCTCGAATTATACTTATTTAAATAATCTTGAAGCAAATTCGTTAAGCGCTCTGCGCCAGGTAAGCCATTCGTGCGCGGTATCCTTCGACTCGGAATAAACATATTTAACCCCTTGCTTTTCCAACATATTACGAAAAGCCCCCACAGAGCCAGGGAAAGGATTTGGTTCTTTTGTTCCCAAACCGAGCCATAAAACCTTAAGCTGTTTGTTAATGGCTGAACCATCGTTAAATTTCCCTTCAAGGAATGTAGCCGGGTCAATTTCCGTAGTACCTGGATAATTAGAGGTGCCGCTAAATCCACCATAATAAGCGAACTTGTCGAGGTGATTCATAATGATCCGCATGGTTTGATTGGCCCCCATTGACAGGCCAGCTATTGCCCTGTGCTCGCGGTCGGCAATGGTGCGAAACTTGGTATCTATCATCGGAATAATTTCATGAATCATCACTTCCTCGAACACCGAAACCGGGCGGGCATTTTTATCACTGTTGGCAACGTCCAGTGGTTTATAAGCATAGCCGTTATCCATTACGATAATCATCGGAACGGCTTTTTGGGAAGCAATCAAATTGTCAAGAATCAGGTTTGCTTTTCCCTGCGTTGGCCAACCAGTTTCATCTTCAAAGCTTCCATGTTGAAGATAGAGCACAGGGTAACGTGTTTTAGCATCCTTTTCGTAAGTTGCCGGAGTGTACACAAAACATCGTCGCCATGAGTTGGTAATTTTCGAAAAATAAATGTTCTCGCTTAATAAACCATGAGGAACATCTTTCAAAGCATAAAAATCGTGATCTATTGCCGGAATTTCGATACCACTCCCCCACCGACCAGCTCCGTAAAAGTATTTGGTTCCTGGATCGGGAACAGAAGCGCCGTCGATATTCAATTGGTAGTAATGAAACCCTGCGTCCTGAGGAGCTGACTCACCAGTCCAAACGCCATTGACATCCTTTACCATGTCGTATTTTACTCCGCCAATATCAAGTTGAACCTTATTGGCCTGAGGAGCAACGATACTTGCACGCACCCGGCCTTCCGAATTCACCTGTGAAAATAGCTTGCCAGGCTGATTGACTAAAGAAGGCATGAAATCTTCGATTAATTGGGACTGAGACTGTGCAGGACAAAATCCCCCAGTCATCCATGTTGCTAATAAAAATATTCTAATTAGGTTATTCATATATCTGTCTATTGTTTAGTTACTTTAATCCATTATTTATAATGCGGAAATAATCAAACGAAACGTCAAATGGCGTTCCCGGCTTGGTAGTATCTGAATTGAACCAGAAAGTACTTTTCATGTTTTGTGTTATTACCCCATCGCATACAATTAACCCAGCCTTGATGTCTTTCAGCAAAACATTGGCAGTTCCAAGTGTTTCGTATTTTTCGCCATCAAATGAGTAGTATGCTTTGTAAAGGCCTCCTTTTTTCTCCAGTTTAAGAAACAAATTGTTGTTCCCAATAATTTCTTCTTTTAGATTGAATGATGCCATCGATTTTGTAATATCATTTTCTTCCATAATCAAGTCTATTGTTCCCGGAAAAATCTGCGAATCAGACACCCCGCCTCTGCTTGTTTTGATCACAGCCCTAAACATCAGTTTTACAAAATTCCGATCATCCTGATAAACCAGAATCCCTGCATTTTCAGGTTGTAATGGAGATCTAGAGCTAACTAATTTTGTTTCGATGGTCCAATCGTTGTTTGCACTCTGCAACAAAACATTTTTAGCATTATTCGAGCCCTCCGATACGTCGCCAACCTCGCTGGTAATAGTTAGTGAACCAGCTTTTTGCGAAAGGTTGCAGACCGAAGGATTTTTCCTGATCCACTCCCATTGTGGACCAACGGTGGCTTCATTAAATTCATCACTAACAGAATTACCATCAAAATTCAAATAATAGCTATTGTTTTCCAGCGTAATGTTGTCGATAAGTTTAACCACAGCTGTTCCGGGAATACCTTTTGCTTGCTCAACATCAACCGTAATGCCCTCACTTATTGCAGAAGCTGCAACCACAGGTATTTTCGGGTTGTTTTTCAGAAGATAACTATATGCTTTTATGTCTATATTAAAACCGCTAATGTTTTTTCCGTTCACCGTAATTGATTTAGGGGTGAGATCGGGCATTACTTTTAGTGGATAACTATTGGAAACCGTGGTTCCATCGACCGTAACGTACGCAAAAACCGTTGCGGCTCCAACGCCAGTAGCAGTCACTTTTCCTTTTTCATCAACACTTACAACCGATGGGTTGTTGCTTTTATAGGTAATTTTTGCTTTCGAAATATCATAAAAACTATCGTCGGACATAGCAGCAGTAACACTTGTTTGAACAGTATTTCCAGGCCTTAACACCACGTTGTCGCATTCGGCAACAACCGTGGTAAGTACCGGTTTATAAACGCCTTTCATGGTAGCTTCTACCTTTCCTTTGATATCTTTTGAGGAAGCCCCGATTTCGAAAATATATTTACCCTGATCAAATGTGATCCATCCCTTTTCCGTATCCCAGAACCAAAGGTCTTCACAATCAATATCTATGGATACTGTTTTTAATTGTCCTGAAGGAATGGTTACCCTTTTAAATCCTTTTAACCGTTTTATAGGTCTTGCTAGAGCAACCGGACTATCAGGAGTCCTGACATAAATTTGTACCACTTCGTCACCATCAACTTTTCCTGTGTTCTTAACATCGACACTTACGGTGATTTTATCGGTAGTTGTTATGTTGTTTTTACTAATGCTAAAGTTGCTGTATTCAAAAGTAGTGTACGACAAGCCAAAACCGAATTCGTACGAAACTTCCTTATCGTAATACCAGTAAGTTCTGCCATTAGTACCATCGCCCCGTAACGTATAATCGTTAAAATCGGGCAGGTCTTTTACCGATTTATGCCAGGTAACATTCAGCTTCCCTCCGGGGTTAACATCGCCAAATAAAATTTTAGCCATGGCAGTACCTTGTGCCTGGCCATTGTAACCTGTCCAGATAATTCCGGGGATATTCGAATTGTTTTTGAATTGCTCCACTTCAACCATTCCCATGGTTTGCATCACAACAATGGTATTTGGGTTAACAGCAGAAACAGCCTTGATCAGTTCATTCTGATTGCCCGGTAGGGTTATAGAAAACCTGTCGGATTCTTCCCTACCTGTACTTTGATCGGTACCAACAAAGATTAGTACCACATCGGCTGAGGCTGCCATATCCAATGTTTCTTTATCGGTAGCCGGTACTTCCGGCTCATGATACACAAAAACCAGTGTTTGAGGCCCTGTAATGCCCAGCGTTTTAATTTTCACCGGCACAGTCTTTGGTCTTCCAAAACCGGGAAATCCACCACTTTGCGGACTACCTGCAACTTTTTCTGAAGCAAGTATGTTTCCGGTTGCAGAACCAACCCTTACTTCGAGCAACCCGCCGTTTCCGGAAACCGTCATGTTGAACCTGATCGAATCCAGATTAGTTATATCGATATTGTTATATGCAGTCCAGTCCCCATCTTTGATTCCCCTTACTGCAGCTTGGCCAAACCTGGCCGAAGCAATTAAACCTTTTGCCGAAGCATCATATTTTGTGGCATCATAGCTTTGAACTTTTCGATCGGCGGTTATAGTAGAAAAACCGACCATTGTAAAAAAATCTGTTCTTTTTTCGGTATTTCCAGTAGAACGGGAAACGACTTCCGTATTCAGTTTGTTTTCTTTAATATAATTTTGAATTCCCTGCAAAGGAGTAATCCTTAATTCGGGTTCCACAGGACCTGAATAATCTCCCAGTTCAACCTTATCGGCTTGAGTCCCCAGTATTGCAACCTTTTTAATATTTTTCAGATTGATAGGCAATCCTTTTTTCCCGGTTTTTACTACTACATCGTTCTTTAAAAGAACGGGGGTTTTGGTTGCAATTTCAATTGCCAGATCGTTATGCGAAGGGTCGTTGATTATGCCTGGCTTAATTCCGGCATAGGGTACCATTTGGGGCGGATCAAACTCACCTAACCTCATCCGGATGGTGAAAATATTTACAAGAGCCTTATCAATAGCACCTTGGGTAAGTATTCCCTGTTCCATTGCCTTAAGGGCATGATTTTGATATACCCCTCCACAATCGCAGTCAACACCTGCGATAATTCCCATTGTAGCTGCTTCTTCATTGCTTTTCGCATAATTGTGCCCCCTTACCATATCATCTATCGCACCGCAATCGCCTGTAATATAACCATCCAAACCATATGTTCTTCGGGCTATGGTATCAATGAAAAATTTACTGGCCGATACAGGCACACCGTTTACCGCATTATATGCCGACATAATTGACGGAAGGTTGTAAACTCTGATCAATTTTCTGTATGGAGAGAGGTAAAATTCCCTCATGTCCCTGTCATCCATATTTGCACTACCAGAGTGCCGGTTAAACTCGGTGTTGTTTGCCAGGTAGTGTTTACCACAAGGTACAGTTTTCAGATAAACAGGGTCGTCTCCCATCATGCCCTGGATAAAACCTCTTCCTATTTGAGAAACCAGAAAGGGGTCTTCGCCAAAAGTTTCTGCGGTTCTTCCCCAACGGGGGTCACGGGCAGGTTCAATTACCGGCGACCAATAGGTAAGTGTAAAAATAAGGCCGTGATTAAATCCCCTGGCTTCATCGGCAACAACCGATGTTTCGCGCTTTATAAGTTCGGGATCCCATGTCGATCCAACAGCTACACTGTTTGGAAACGAAGTGGCGGTCATACCGCTGTTGTTATTCCTACCCATAACACCATGCAGCGCCTCGCCCCAAACATTGTAGCCCCCAACTCCCAAGCGGGGAATGGGAGGCATGGTATTGCCCAACTGACTTTGTTTTTCTTCGGGTGTCATCCTCGATACAAGGTCGGCAGCCCGTTCTTTAAAAGAATAAGCTGTGTTCAGGTAAATAGGTGTTTTTGCACGCTCACTGCCTGGAATAAATGCCATGATTGCGAAAGAACTGAATATTAGAATACTCAGTACAGTTATTTTAGATTTCATCTGTCTATTTTTATATTATTAGATTAAGGTCAGATGGAATCCCGATAGCTATCGGGACCAAATAGTCATACCCTTATGTGTAGAGCTATTCTAAATGGATGTTTCATGTTGAATTAATTTAGTTATTCAATATCAGTTATTTCAAGGCCCATTATTGAAAGCATCTGTTTTGCATACCTTTTGCCGAGAATTCGATACCCTTCGGCAGAAAAATGAAGGTTGTCGGGCTTATCAGGACAACCAGCCGATGAAATGACATACGCATTAGGCAGAGCCAGCGGAAGCGTAGCCATGATTTGATTAAAACCAGCGCAAACACCTCCCTGGTCGGCATTTACAGTTTCTCCGGCAAGCAGGGATAAATCTTCCGGTTTAAGGTTCAAATCATTTACCAAATTATCATAAACCCCTTTAACTTTCCGTGTCCAAAGGCTGTCATTGGGATTCGATTCTCCCTGGTGAATCAATATCCCTTTGATGATACCATCTTTCTGCGCAAGTTTTGCCATTTCCACCAGCCTTCCGTAAGGATTTCCGTCGTATTCCTTAATCATATTAGTCATCCATCCTGGAGCTGTAGCAACATAAGACTGGTAGTTATCCTTATCGAAAAGTTCAATTTTGCAGCCCCCAATCGAAACATTGATAACTCCAACCCTGACATTTTCGGGGAGATTGGCAACCATTGTCCGCCCAAAGTAATCGGCGGGCGAAAGTCCCGACCTACACCTGCACAGCGGAGGAACAGCAGTATACCAATTCCCTTTTATCCGCCCAAGGTCAGGACAATCAACTGACTGCATCACCCAAAATCGATCATCGACAATTGAATCCTGAGGCTCTGGTCTTGCCGCCCCTTCCATATTTGACTGGCCGAAGCAGAGGTATATGTAGAAATTCTTATCCTGCGAAAATGCTGTTAATGAACTTAGTAAAATAAGTCCCAATATTATTTTGTACTTCATTTGCTTACAATTATTTGTGTTGTTTTTAGATCTTTAGTATCCGAACTACTTCCATATAAAACCTCGTACTCCCCTTCTGTTACAGCCATTTTACCACTTGACCGGTCGTAAAACTCAAAGGATGTATAGGCCAAATTAATAGCTGCCTGAGCAGTTTTACCAGCAGCCACGTTAACTCTCCGAAAGCCCTTTAAGGTTTTGATGGCTCCATTGGTGTCGTCAACTTTTCGTACATATACCTGAACTATTTCTGTCCCATCGCGTTTGCCGGCATTGGTAACCGGAATAGTAAGTTCTACCGATTCATTTTCTTTAATTGTTTTTTTACTAAGGTTTGCGTCGCCAATAGCAAATGTGGTATAGCTCAAACCAAAGCCAAACGGAAACAGCGCATCGTTCATGAACCGGTATGTGCGGCCTTTCATGGAGTAATCTTCGAAATCGCCCAACTGACTTGAACTTTTATAAAAAGTGATAGGTAGCTTACCAGCAGGATTATAGTCGCCAAATAATACATTGGCAACAGCTTGACCTCCAGATTCTCCTCCATACCATGCCTGAAGGATTGCATCGCAGGTTTCGGTTTCGGGCATTAATGCAATGGCTGAACCCGAACAGTTCACAAAAATCACCTTCTTCCCTGCCTGCTTCAATGCTTTTAAGCAATTACGCTGTACTAAGGGCAATTCAATATCGGTTCGATCACCCCCTTTAAAACCGGGGTACGATACAGGCATTTCTTCCCCTTCTAACAGTGTAGAAAGTCCGCCAACAAATATTACAATATCCGTTCCCTGAAGTTTTTTTAAAAGGTCCGTATAATCAACATCGACTTCCTTACCAAAATCAAATTCAATGTTTGCCTGCCAATTGTTCAGCTGTGCATAGCGGATCTCAATTTTATACCTCTTGCCGCTTTCAACCTTAAAAGGAATTCTTGAAGGAAGAGTCCTCCAGTTATCGTATACTGCCAGTGATTTGCCATCTACCAATAATTCGAAATGCCCGGTAGCACCAAATTTGAATATAATTTCCTCACTCGTTGATGGTATAAACTCTGTTTCATATTTACCCGAAAATCCTTCGAGACGAACTCCGCTCGCAAACTCGTGCTGCCCGGCAGTAGTTAATTTTATCGGAATTACAATCTGTTGGGTTGCAACAATATCTCCTATTAAGTCTTTGTTATTCCAGTAAGTAGCTTTAAACCCCTTTTTACCATCGATTGAACACTGCGAAAAATAGCTTTCGGTTACCTTATCCTCAACCAAATCGCAGCCTTTGTCATATAGAATCTTATTAGCCGAAAGCTTTGAGGTAATCCCGTCGAGAATTGTTATTGTTCTAACCGGTGTTCCGTTGTAATTTCCCCATAACATGGGTTTATCATTGGCATTTGGGCCAATTACGGCTATTTTCCTGCCTGATTTGCTTAAAGGAAGAATATTGTTTTTATTCTGAAGAAGGGTCATTGACTCCAGAGCCATATCTAAGGCTAATTTCCTATGTTCCTCACTATTAACAACCGTCATGGGAATTTTTGTCCATGGAACCAAAACATCGTCGTCCATTTCGCCCAGATCAAAACGACCAACCAATACCCGCAAAAGATGACTGTCTATTTCATCTTCCGAAATAAGCCCTTTAGCTACAGACTCGGGTAATTTTTTATACGTGTGATCCGTCCATTGGCACTCAACATCGGTTCCTGCCAAAACGCCTTTAGACGCAGCATGAACGGCATCCGATGAAACTTTATGGCTTGTGTAAAAATCTGCTATCGCTCCACAATCCGAAACTACAAGGTGCTTAAAGCCCCATTCGTCGCGGAGGATTTTTTGAAGCAACCTTGAGTTACCACAGCAGGGCTCATCATCCAAACGCTGATAGGCGCACATTACCTGGCGCACATCCGCGTCCCGGACTAAAGATTTGAAAGCAGGAAGATAGGTTTCCCAGAGGTCACGCGGATCGATATTGTTAAGGTTGAGGGAATGACGACTCCATTCGGGGCCAGAGTGTACGGCATAGTGTTTTGCACAGGCAAGTAGCTTTCTGTATTTAGCATCAGCAGGGCCTTGCAGACCTTTTACTACCGAAACGCCCATGCGGGATGTCAGGTAAGGGTCTTCGCCATAAGTTTCCTGACCTCGTCCCCAGCGTGGGTCGCGGAAAATATTGACATTGGGGGTCCAAACAGAAAGGCTTAAAAAACGTTTGTTTTCTTGCCCATTTTTAATTGCTTCGTTATATTTAGCGCGAGTTTGGTCCGAAGTTGCATCAAAAATACGATATACCAGTTCATCATCAAACGAAGCTGCCATACCAATGGGCTCGGGAAAAACTGTAACATTATCGTTGTTCGCCAGGCCATGCAATGCTTCACTCCACCAGTTGAATTTCTTTATCCCCAAACGCGGGATGGCCTCAGACACATCGCACATCAGGGATGCTTTTTCGGTTAGCGTTAAGCGCGACATTAAATCTTTAGCCCTTTCTTCAGAGCTTAGATTGGGATTTTTATAAGGCAATTGCTGTCCCCATAAATTTGACGAAATTATTAAGCTTACAATAATTATCAGTGTTTTTATCATCTTGAATAGCATTAATTATTAGAGTAAGGATAAAATTGAATCTGCTCCGGAAAGTCTTTTACCCCTTTCGGATAAACTCAGCATTAAAGTTTTGAAATTTCAACAACTTGCCCCTTCTTCATCGTCAAATCGTACTCGTACACCATTTTTAGATTCAGAGATGGTAACGCTGTTTTTGAATGATTTAGAGGAGGCGTTAATTCAGAAGTAGTATAAAAAGGATTGCTGTTTGAACCTTTCGCTTCCTTAAGCCTTTTGCCTTTTAATGGGTAGTAAGACCTAATTCGGCAATTCCCTCCATTTAAAGATTTTACCATAGCCTTTGCTATGATGCCATTCTCCCATTGGATATCTATTTCGAAACTTCCCTTTGCTTTCAGTCCTTTCACACTGCCATTTTTCCAGTTAGATGGTAACGCAGGCAGTAGATGGATAGCTCCATCGTGACTTTGCAGAAGCATTTCGGCAATACCCGCAGTGCAACCAAAATTACCATCAATCTGAAAAGGTGGGTGCGCATCGAAAAGGTTGGGGTAGGTACCCCCACTTCCGCCCCAGGCAGCTTTGGGAGCAGGTTTCAACTGGGCTGTAATAAGTTTATAAGCATGGTCTCCATCGAGAAACCTTGCCCACCAGTTTACTTTCCAACCCATCGACCATCCGGTTGATTCGTCGCCACGTGCTAACAATGAAGTTTTTGCTGCTGCGAATAATTCCGGGTTACGATAAGGGGAAATCTGGTTTGAGGGGAATAATCCGTATAAATGTGAAACGTGGCGATGGTTATCTGCCGGATTATCCCAATCGTACATCCATTCCTGCAATTGTCCCCACTGTCCAATCTGCATAGGAGGCAAACGTTTCATCGATTCTTTCATTTTAGCTATCAATTCATTGTCGGTTTTTAATATTTCAGCCGATTTGATTGCTATGGAGAATATATCGAATACCAACTGGTTATCCATGGTGGTACCTGCTGATATCGATGACCCGTTGTGACCTTTCGGCTCATTTTCAGGAGAAATGGAAGGAGAAACTACTAACCATTTGTGTTCGGGCTCTTCCACTAAAATATCGAGGAAAAACAACGCAGCTTCTTTAATAACAGGATAAACCGACTTGAGGTATTTCGTGTCTCCACTGAATTCATATTTACCATACAAATGCTGCGAGAGCCATGCGCCCCCCATGGGCCACATTCCCCAAAATGATCCATCAATGGGGCCATTAATTCTCCAAATGTCAGTATTGTGATGCAATACCCAACCTTGGGCTCCATACATATCTTTGGCAGTTTGCCGGCCAGTTTGCGAAAGTTCCCGAACCATCTGAATCAGTGGCTCGTTCATTTCTGTTAGGTTGGTAATTTCGGATGGCCAATAATTCATTTCGGTATTAATGTTTACCGTATATTTACTATCCCATGGCGGAGAAAGCTGGTCGTTCCATATACCCTGCAGATTGGCTGGCTGACCGCCAGGCCTCGATGACGAGATTAACAAATATCGTCCAAACTGAAAATATAAGGATACCAATTGAGGGTCGTTACCTTGGGCAAATTGTTCAACACGAACATCGGTAGGATTTTTAGCTGCATCGGTAACCCCCAGGTCGAGGCTTACCCGTTTAAAATAGTTTTGGTAATCGGCAATATGGTCTTTTAAAGCCTGATCGTAATTCTTTTTCAATGCATTCTGAAGATAAGCATTTACCCTTTCGGTGGCATTTCCGCTAATGTCGTTGTAATTATTGAAATTGCTTGCCATAGAAATATAAATAGTAGCCATGTCAGCATTATTCACATTCAGAGAAGAATCGGTCGCAGATAGAGTACCTCCGGAAGTAATAATTTTAACCTTAGCTTCGAATTTTACTGCACCTTTTATTCCATCCTGGTCGCTTGTTACCCCTGATAAAACCAGCTCGTTATTTCCATTCGACTTTACTTTACATGTCGGGATCTTATCTTTTGCGGTGGGCCTGTCCATGGTAGCCGAAAAGTTTATAGACCCGGCTTTATCTGCGGAAATTCGGGCAATAATTACCTGATCCGGGAATGATGAGAAAACCTGGGTTGTAAAATTAACTCCATCAAGGCTATACCTAGACAGTGTCACGGCTTTCTCTATATCAAGTTCTCTGTAGTAGTTGGTATAATTATCATGTCCCTGAAAGTTCAGTTTAAGGTTACCAACAGTTTGATATGACATTCCATGCGAAGTTTTACTAATAATTTTCTGATTTACCAGATCCTGAGCTTCTTTATATCTTCCTTCAAAAATAAGTTTTCGAACCTCGGGCAGAGCCTCCTTCGCCTCAGGATTATCGTTACGGTTTGGCTGACCTGCCCATACCGTACTTTCATTAAGCTGGATCACTTCTTTCGAAGGGTCTCCGAACACCATGGCGCCAAGCCGGCCGTTACCCACAGGTAATGCCTCTACCCAAACTTTGGCTGGCTTATCGTACCACATAACCAATTTTCCGCTTTGCTGCGCATTTATTACAAGCAACGACTGAAAGCAAAAGATAAACAGGGTGAAGTAGAAACGTATTATCCTCATGGTAATGTCTTGGTTAAAAATTAATCCGGAGTCAAGCTAATTGTAATTTACTGTATCGATATTACCCAAAAAATCCCCCGAAGCGGGGGACTATGGGTAAATGATGTTTCGAAGCGAACTCAATCTTTAAATAAAAGCGGTGCAAATTCACGCAAACTGCGGCGCCAGCTTAGAAACTCGTGTGCAGTTTCGGGTGAAACGTAGAAAACACTGTTTATATTGGCTTGTTTCAGCGCTTCGGCATTCACTTTTGGGTCGCCTCCACCAAAGCCAGCTCTGCGGTTTTCTAATTCGCGGCTGCCAAAACTAACGAAAGTCAGCTTTACCTTTTCCTTGAAACCAGGTGTGTTATTAACATCCTCCATGGAAAATGTTCCACCACTGAAGAGACCGATGTATGCAAACTTATCGAGATTAGCCAAAGTGATGGTCTTGGTTTCCATTCCACCCATGGATAGTCCGGCCATGGCCCGATGTTTTTGATCGGAAATTGTTTGAAAGTTGGCATCAACAAAAGGAATCAGTTCATTCACGAGAACTGTTTGAAATGGCTTAATATCGAACTCCCGTATTTTACCAAATTTGACCTCGTTGGTCATCCCATAGGTCATCACAATGATAAAGGGTTTGATTTTCCCTTCAGCAATTAGATTGTCCAAAATCAGGTTAGCATGCCCCTGGTTGCTCCAGGCAGTTTCGTCCTCACCCCAGCCATGTTGCAGATACAGAACAGGGTATCGCTTATTTTGATCCTTGTAATAACTTGGAGGCGTGTATACAAAAGCCCTCCGTGAAGTGCCTGTACTTTTTGAAGGAAAAAGAATTTGCTGCACATTTCCATGGGGAACATCTTTCAATGCATAAAAATCCTGATCGTGTGCCGGAATTTCAATACCACTCTCCCAACGAATGGAACCATAAAAATTCAGGGCTCCGGGATCGTTAAATATTCCCCCGTCAATATTCAGGTGATAATAATGGAAACCTTCGTCCATTGGCCCTTCGGTGGTGCCAACCCAAGTAGAATCCGCAGCTTTTGTGAGCTTAGTACCACCTCTTCCGCCTAATCCAAGGCTCACGGTAACACTTTGAGCCAGGGGAGCCTGAATACGAAAACGAACATAACCTTGTGAGTTTACCATAGGGTATTCTTTCCCTGGCTGATTCAGAGTTGAAGGCTTAAAATCCTCGATGATGGCTGGCTGGCTGGTTTGTGCAAAACCAAATGCACCAGAGGTTGCCAGTAATAAAAGTATAAGGTTTAAATATTTTTTCATGATTTTGTTTTTTAATTAATCTGTATAATTCACAAATGCAATAATAACCTCACCCCCTGACCCCTCTCCTGAAGGCGAGGGGAGCGGCTTCCCGTTAAATCAAAATTAATTAGAATTACTAATTCCCTTTTTAAGGAAGTGCAAAGTCCCTCTCTTGCTGGAGGGGGATTAAGGGTAAGGTTCTCCAAATTATTTGAATAATAATGGTGCAAACTGATAAAGACTTCTGCGCCAGCTTTGCCATTCGTGCGCAGTTAGCGGGGAAACATAGAATTGTGTATTCATGCCTGCCTGCTTCAGTGCTTCTGTATCTGCTTTGGGGTCACCACCGAAACCAGGTCTTCTGTTTTCCAGTTCACGGCTACCGTAACTTATGAATACAAGTTTTACTTTTTCTTTAAAACCAGGTGCTTCTTTAAGATCCTCGGTACTAATGCTCCCCCCGCTAAACATACCTACATAGGAGAATTTATCAGGATTTGCCAGGGTAATTACCCGGGTTTGCATTCCCCCCATCGATAATCCGGCCATAGCGCGATGTTGCGGATCGGCTATAGTACGGTAATTGGCATCAACCATTGGAATAATGTCGTCCAGCAAGGTTTTCATAAAACCGTCGGCCCAGCCTTTTGGTGGCCATTGACCTGCAGGACGTCCCCCTTGTGGGGCTGGACGGCGGGTACCTTCGGGCATACGCCAGGTTCCGTTATCCATTACGATAATAAAGGGTTTTGCCTTGCCTTCAGCAATCAGGTTATCCAAAATGAGATTTGCCCTTCCTTGATTTGCCCAGCCGTATTCATTTTCGCCCCCTCCGTGCTGCAGGTAAAGAACAGGATAACGTTTTTGGGTATCCTTATCATAGTCGGCAGGTGTGTATACAAAACAATGCCGCATGCTATTGTTAGTTTTAGAAAAATAGTTTATCTCCCGGACTTGTCCATGAGGCACATTTTTGAGCGCATAAAACTCCTGATCTTTCGCAGGAATTTCAATTCCACTGCCCCAGCGGCTGGCTCCATAAAAATACAAGCTGCCGGGATCGGGAACCGAAGCACCGTCGATGTTTAACTGATAGTAATGAAACCCTTCATCCTGAGGAGCCGATTCACCTATCCAAACTCCGGTATCGTTTTTAACCAGGTTGTATTTTACAGCGCCAATATCAAGCTGTACCTGCTTTGCTTCCGGAGCTGAAATTTGAACCCTTACCCTGCCTTCCGAATTTACCTGTGGATATTGTTTGCCAATCTGATTGACCGAAGAGGGTTTGAAATCTTCGACAACTGGTGATGAGCTGTTTTGAGAGAAAGTGAATTGAGCAATGGATATTGCTGCTGTTAATGTGAGTAATTGCTTTAATTTCATGATAGTATGGTTAATGTTAATAAGTAGTTTTTTATTTTTTCATTGCAACTTTTATCTGCGTGAAGGAATGTGCCGGAAACGAATACGTTATTTTATTTTTATCCGTTTTGATCGGTTTGGATACAGGAACATACTGACTTTGTTTATCGAATGCAAAGTCTTCATCCAGGGTATTGCCGGCAACCAACGTGGCCTCTGCTTTTTCCGAAAATTCACCTGAAGAGGAAAGTATATCTGTAACAATAGCTTTATCCTTATGGCGGTTCACCACATTAATGAACACTGTATTGGTTTCTTTAGAATAAACGGTTGTTACGTCCAGGTAAGGAATTCCCTTGTATAGCGGGGTATTGAAAGTATCGCAATCTACCCAGGTATCTATCGAACTTCCAAGGCAGTTGTTGGAGAATGCTTTAAAAACATGGAACAACGGAGATTTGAAAGTCCCTTTATCCTTATCGTTACTCAAAAGAGATGTCAGCATCGTAAAATTGGCCATTTTCACAATTTCGGCGTGACGGATAAAAGAATTGAAACTTTGGGCAATCGGGAGAACCGATAAAGTATTTCTCGTCATGATCCCCCACTCATCAAACGAAATATGGATGGGATTCTTAAACCCCTTCATTACTCTTACATTTTCGATTTCGTTCGCCGTGGCTGTGATCTTTTCTTCAAAATCCATGGCACTCTGACCCATGTATTCGTAATATTTGTCCGATCGTTCCCAGTAGCGGTGAATAGAAAGATAATCAACCAGATCGCCAAAGCTTGTCAGCACTTCCCGGTTCCAATCCAACCATTGATTAGTACTTTCATAGTAAGACGACCCGGAAGCAACCAGTTTAATAGTGCCATCGACTGCTTTCAATGCTTTTGCAGCTTCACGTCCTAACCTGGCATATTCATCAATGGATTTATGTCCCAGTTCCCATGGATATCCGTCGACTTCGTTGCCCAAATCCACAATTTTGACGTTATAAGGTTCGGGATGACCATTTTTAGCACGCAGGTCCGAATAGTATGTTCCTTTTTTATGGTTACAGTATTCCAGCCAGTAGCAGGCATCTAAAATAGAACCCAGGCCGAGGTTTACACATAAAATATCCTCGCTTCCAATGGCCTTATTTAATGCAAACCATTCGTCGGTGCCAACCTGGTTTGTTTCCAATCCGCCCCAGGCGAGATTGATGCGTTTGGGACGCTGATCTTTTGGGCCTATGCCGTCTTTCCAGTCATAAGCCATCAGAAAATTCCCGCCAGGCCAACGCATATTGGTTATTTTAAGCTCCTTCATGGCTTCGATGTAATCCTTCCTGAACCCATTCCCATCGGCCAGCGGTGATTTTGGATCGTATAATGTCCCATACAGCGTACTGTAAGTTATCGAATCGGGCAAACCCATTCTCTTGCCGTTAAAATTTATAGGCTCCATAAACACGCCATAAATTTTAGGATCGATATCGCCTATTTTTCTATCGATATCAAATTTTATTTTTGCTGTCTGGGCAAAAAGGCAAAGAGGAAAGACAAGCAGCAGATTTATAAGGAACTTTTTCATTAGTAGACGATTTAGTAGTATAAAAGATGTATCAGATTATGGTCGACAATTACTGATTAGGAAGCGCATCGTTTGCAGAAGTGGCATATAGTCCAATTAAACTGCCTGTAAAACCACCTGCCACATTGGTTGAAAGAATATCGCCCGAAACAATACCTCCTAAATTTGTAAAATCAGTCCCATTAATCGAATATCCATACTCGTAATTGTCGCCTTCTGCTTTTACCTGCAAATGGATTAGACTTTTTACATCAATTTTACTGCTTGCAAGAATAGTAGATTGTCCCCTTGCTGTTTTCTGCAAAACCAGAAAATAATCGTTCTCTTTTTTAGTAACGCCAAAAACATAATTGAACCTTTCGCCCTGCAAACAGGCAATTCCGGCTAAGTCTTTTCCGGATTCCGGAGTGTATTTAAGCGTTGCGGTAAACGAAAAATTACTGTGCTGCTGGCGATAAAACAAAGTGGAAGTAGGTTTCACTTCTTTGA
>JAIFLU010000053.1 GCA_020048915.1 Bacteroidota bacterium
TACTACTGTATCGTTCTTTATAAGAGAATAGTATATGAAATTATATGCGGTATCTTTTTTTAAGATTTTATCAACTTTATTTGACCCATTTAGATTTGCATACGAAAATTGATAGGAAGTATCGTTGACTGTTTTAAATATAAGCTTTTTAAATGACTGATAACCATCCCCGTCGAACGTACCAATTAATAATACTTGTGGCCCTTCGCTGCCATATTGTTTCCAATTTCCAACAGCTGTGGAGTCTGGATTACCACTGCTGGCATCATAAATCCAATTCTCTTTAAGGGGTGAAAATGAAGTCTGATTGAAATCTGTGACCCCGGTATGATAAATCCCTTTTAAACTGGCATAATTGATTCGAATAAGCCAACCATCGGGTTGGGTTTCAAAAGCAAGATCCCAGGATTCATTCGGATTGCTTTTTACAATTTTGTTTTCGGATAGATCAAAAAAAGACTGTACGGTATATATTGAGTTCTTAATAGAAACACCCGATTTCTCAACTGGTTCTATGGGAATATCGTCCTTAAAGCAACCACTAAAGCAGAATAGAACCAGGATTGAATATATACTAATTCTCAGAAATTTTACCATCGTGGGAAAGATTGAATTGCATTTGAATAAAAAAAGTTCGTCCCCAACCTACAGGGTTATCATTTGCTCCCTCACCTCCACCGTGAGGTCCGGAAGAACCCTTTCCTATAATATTTATATTGTTAAATAAATTTTTTACTCCTAATGATAATTCTAATTGGTCGTCAAATAACCATTTAGTAACTATAACATCCAGAACATTATAATGATTTAGAAAATTTTCATTAATTGAGGATAAAGTTCCAATTTCATTGTAGCTTGCTGTATAAAAAACATATTTACCATTATACTTGTAATATACCGAAGCTTTGGCTTTAGCTTTTTGCAGATAGTAGGTCGAATTAAAAGAAGCATCTGCAGACCAATTATACTTATCGGATTCGGTTATTTTCGATAACCCTGTTAACTGGCTTCCTGTCTGAAATTTTAGATTATCGCTAATGTTAATATTCAACATGAATTTAGCTCCTTTAATAATAGTTTTTTTATTGGAAAGATTAAAATATTGCGCTTTACTGGCATCTTTAGAATTGTAAAGCAAATCAATTTTATTCTCTATTGAATTTTGAAAAATACCAAAATTGAGATTCAGATTTGTATTAAAGATAATATCGGAATTTAAACCAAGATAAAAAGACTCTTCCGGCTGTAAAGTGGCATTCCCAAGAACATGGTGGTTTATATCAATAAATTCAAAATACATTTCTTTTAATGAAGGGGCTCGAAATCCCTTTCCAAGTGAAAACCGTATTTTTGCTTTTGAATTAACATCCCACATGGTGTTAAAAGAATAAACAATCGGAGCATCGAATTTATTATTGTATAAGTATCGCAGACCAGCCTGAGCATTAAATGCTTTTAAAAACTCATATTTTAAGGAGGTAAAACCAGCATATTCAGTCATCGATTTTTCTCCACCAATACGTTTTCCCAGTCCGTCTTCTCTATTCAACTCAGCCCCCGATTGTAATTCCATTTTTTCATTTAGCATTCCTCCTACCATCCATCTTCCTAAAAAATTTCCAAACCTAGTTGTGTCCTGAGAACTGGCAATGTATGGAAATTCATCCAGCGTAACCAAATTCTTTACGTTTGTAATCTTTCGCTTGTTATAAAAAGAATAGGATGCAAGAACAGTGGTATTCAGTTTATTAAATATGGGGGCAGTAAAATCGATTTTATTTAAACTTCGGGTAGTATAATGATACTCATCTAGCGCTTTTTCAGGATCATCTATCGGGTTTCCCTTATTTCTGAGTTCTTCAAAAAATAATGATGAGCCAATATTTAATATATATTTTGTTGTTTTGAACGAATAATCCAAATTACCATTCCATTGAAGTTTTGGTTTCCATGTCTGACTTCTATCAATATCATTGGGAGCAGAATATCCTCCAAAAAAATGGCGTCCAAAGCTGGAATTCAAAGTATGTTGGTCTTTGTGAAAAGTAAAATCAGCATCGGCATTATAAACCCCAACACTTTGATAATACGTGCGAATTTTGTACAAAGACCGGTTTCCATAAACCTGTTTTTTAGTAATAATATTAATAACTCCACCAAGAGCATTGCTTCCGTAAATAACCGACATAGGGCCTTCAACCACTTCAATATGGTCTACTTTAAACAGGTTGATTTGGCTTAAATCAAGTATACCCGCTTGTCGTCCAACCAGTGGAATCCCGTCCACTAAAATTTTCACATGTTCCCCCGACATCCCATTTAGTTTTAAAGAGGAACCCAACGCGGCATCCTGCGAAATCCTAAATGATAACTCATTAGATAATAACTCTGAAAGGGTAGTAGCCCCCCTACCCCGTATTTCTCGGGCCGAAATAGATTTTATCTGATAGAGGGAACGATCGGCCAAAACAGGTTTTAGTTCCCCGGTTACCACTACTTCGCTTAAAGTAACCGTATCGCGCATTTGTGAAAAAAGAGATTGGTTTGTAATAAGTAAAGCTATTACCAACCAACCTCTTAAGTTTATCGAAAAGTTTATCACTTCAATTTTGTCTTTTCAAATACAACTTTTCCGGTGGAAGATCCTTCAAATTTTTTGAACACTAATTTATAAATACTCTTGTCTTTTGTTTGTACAAAATATTTTACTTCGGGTTTCATAGTATAAACAAATGTTTGCATATCCAACGTCTTCCAATCGCTTCCAATTACTGAAAAAGCTGTTGAAAAAGCTGCACTTGAATAACTATTGGATGCAACATCTCCATTAACTTCAGCCGCCAAAACTCCTTCGTTCTGAAGAATTCCTGTTACATTATAGGGCTCTTTGGCTTGGGTTGCCGAATTAAATACCATCTCGTAATACTTGGTTAGAAGAATATCCCAATCAGCCTGTACCGGTTCCCTGTCAATAATTTCACCAGACGATATTTTATAATAAACAAAGTTTTTAGTTAAATAATCACTACATTTTATTGTGGCATTAACAGAGGAGGAACCATCCAAATTAGCATAGCTAATAGAATAGGTGTTGCCAATCGCGAATCTCTTCTTAATCCAGATTTTTTTATACGATTTATCGGCCAATTGAATTACAAAAATGGCTTTTCCAACAACATCATGTGTAATTTGATTATAATCTCCCCAACCATAGTTAGGATGTCCTGTTTGATTTGCTTCAAAAGCGCTTAACGACCAGGTAGTATCGGAATCTAACAGGGATTTCCAGCTAAGCTTTAGACCGGTTGTATCCAGTTTTGTACTCCAGGATGCAGTATCACTAATAGGGGATTGCCAGAGTTTCAGGCCTAAAGTACTATTAATAATGATAGATGAACTACGTGGATTTGTTTTGAAACCAAGGTCCCAATTATTTCGAGGAGTGGTTGTGACAATGCCATTCTTGAAACTGTAATAGATATCGCTTGCATAACCAGTGCCCATAGCGATAGAGTCTAGTTTAGTGGTAATGGCATTATCTTCTGATTTATTGCAGGACATCAGACTGATAACAAATAACGCAATAATTAGAATTCTCATGATTTAAGATTTTAATGATTTGCAAAATTAAGAGTTTTTTATTTTTTATTCAAGCTGTTATTTTAATAACACAATTTAATCAATTTTGTTGCCTTTACAAATAAAAGAAGTCTTGTTTTAAAGGATTGAACAAAATTTTGGGAGAATTGCTACTTTTTTCGATACTTAATGTTCAAAAATATGGATAAAACAGAAGAAATTATAAATCCAACTGCTGTAAATACATCCACTATCTGTGCATTTGTATTTATACCGAATAACCTATTTAAGAGGTATTGGATATATGAATCCGGAAGATTTAGTTGTCCGAGTTTATGCAGAACCTGCCAATGCCAGTCAGTTAAAATACAATATCCAATCCCGAAGAAATATCCAAACCCAAACCATGAAATAGCTGTCAAAATTAATGTGATAAGATTCCAGAAACGCGTTTTACTATATGCCCATCCAAATAAATTAAATAATACCAAAAAAGTATGAAAGACAACAAAAAATATATCCAGAATTTTATATATCAGCATATCTATTCTTCATCCTTAAAATAAATCTGATAATAATTAAGTCCCGTTTTCTCATCGAAACCTTTCACTATGTTTTCGCGGTTTCCATGCACATAAATATGAAAATTCTTGTCCAGCTTAATTACACTTTTTAATACTTTACCTTCTTTTTTAACAGCTGGCATCGAAATCATAAACTCTTCCTCCAACTGTAGATCCTTTTTTACCTCATATTGTTTTTTATACTCTTTAAAAGACTCAGCTACCTCAGGTTGTGGCATCACTTCGTGAGTAAAACTATTCATATCAAAGTCCTGATTGGTTTTAAAAAAATTAGCTGATTTATTCAGAAAATCAACCTGATCTGCTTTAGAAACTTCAAATTCTTTAGGTGCTTGCTCTACAACAAAGCTTTTGCACATATCCAAATAACTTTTAGTTTGATAATATTCGTCCTTTCGTGTTTTTACATACAAAAAATTATCACGCCAATAACGTGCTTCAGCCCCTTTACTTGCCGAATCGACAATAGAAACCAAATAGCCCTTCTCACTTTCGGTATTATAAACGATGCACCCTTTATCGAGCTTATTTATGTTTATCCCTATCTCAGGCGAAATTTCCAAACCACTTTTCCCAATAGTGACTTTTATAAACGAATCTTTTGATTCACTTTTAAAAAGTCCAACAGCATCAACAATCTCACCATCAATAATACAATTTGAAAAATAAACTACATATAATTCTCCTGTTTTTATTTTGGGATGCTCGGATTGCTCGTACAAATATTCTCCAAGTTTTCTAGATTGGTTAACAAAGCTTTCGGTATCATTAAATATGGCAGAAACACATTCATGAACATAATTTGGATTCGTTTCCGATTCGATAGAAAAATGAAAATATTCACCTGACTTAAATGAATTGAAAAAATAATGCTTTAGCAAAGTTTCTGTGTCTTCATCTATTTTTTTCATGGTTGCAGAGGATAGCTGAACTCCTTCTTCTTCTGTTTTAGAACCAATAAAATGGGCAATAATTTGTTCAATACTAATTTCCTGAATGTTATGCATATATTTTATTCGTTAAATCGGGCAATGAAAGTACACAATAATTATATATTTCTCAAAATGGTTTAAAATTGGTTTTCAACCCTACGAACTGCAATACAAAGAACAATAAGAATAATTCATCACATATGAATTGAACCTGAAAGATATTTCGAAAGTAAAAATCCATTTTAATTCTATATCTTAGTGAGCGAAAACTTAAATAGAAAAGTATGAATGTTAAAACAAAAACTGCACTTTCAATAATATTACCACTGTTATTGCTTAGCGTAATGATATTGGTTTATTTTATAAGAAATTCGTCTGGTGATATTAAAACTGCACAAGCGCAATATAAATTGAGCTCAAAAGAACTAAACCGGGAATTCATTTTAAACGATAGTATTACAAATCTCAAGTATTCAGGCAAAATAGTTGAACTTCATGGAATAATTGCTGACGTAAAAACAAGTGAAGCTCATGGAATCATTATTGTATTTGACGATCCCTCAATGGGTGTTAAATGTGTTATGGATTCAACAATCAAAGAAATACCAAAGGATGCTGAAATTGGAAATACAGTTAAAATTAAAGGTATTTGCATAGGCTCAGACCAATTGATTGGAGTGATGATGAACCAATGTATAATAACTGAGAAAAGCGGTACTAACCATTAAAAGAGATCATTTGTAGCATTTCCTCTTTTAAAATATCTACTTTCCGGCCATCGATTTTTATAACTCCTTCGTGTTCTAACTCTTTGAGTATTCGAATGGCACTATCCTTAGATAACCCTGATAGATCACCAATATCCTGACGGGAAATAGATAATTCGAAAGAAGGTGAATCATAAACATCTTTAAATAAATAAAGTAAAACATCCGCAATTCTTCCATGCATTTGCTTTTGAACTATACTTACCAATCTTTCAAAATTTTTCGAACCATTAAAACTGCAATGAGATAACATCGCTTCAGCAAAGTCAGGATTCAAACGCACTACCTTTTTAAAATTATTCGTATCGATAAAACATGCCGAACAATTTTCAAGCGCTGTAACTGAATAATGGTAACGATTATCGATGTAAATTCCTGGTCCGCCAATTAATTTCCATGGCTTCACCAATTCCAAAATTAAATTCCGATTATCAATCCCTTCAATAAATATTTTTGCCATTCCGGAAGTTAACATGATCATATGCGAAGATGAAGTTCCTTGCTTTATAATATTCTCTCCTTCTTTAAATGAAATTTCATAACGATCCTGGTTTAAAATACTCAGTTGGTCCTCCGAAAGTAATTGTAAAAAAGGTGATTTATTATTACAAACGTCACAGCTATGGCAATTTATTGTTCGGTGAAAAGTAGTCATATGCTTAATTTACAAAATATAGTACGATCGTAGCCTTAAAATAACAATGTAAGTTAATCAAATTAAAC
>JAIFLU010000306.1 GCA_020048915.1 Bacteroidota bacterium
TGTTATTAATCAATATTTAATATTCAATACATATATTAATTAGGATGTCAAGATGCTCATCTTTAATTAATTGTTTAATCGAATATACAAAAATATTCTCTCCCCGTCAAGTAATCAACTTCTATCGTGCGTTGTATATTGATCTTATATAAAAATACTTCATTTTCTTATACTTATATAAATAATAAAAGTGATACAAATCACCACATACTGATGAGATGTATCACTTTCAAAATATTTGTTACTTATTTGAATTCCTTCTTTAGCTGGGTTACCCAGTTTTTCACTCTATTACTATTAAGTGTCGCCTGATTTTCAAAGTCTATGCCTAATCCTAAAAATTTGCCATCGCGAGTTGCTTTTGATTTTTCAAATTTATACCCATCAGTGGAAGTAACCCCAACTAATTTTGCACCTCCCTTTTCTAAGAGTTCAGCCATAAGACCCATAGCATCCAGAAAATTTTCAGCGTACCCTTTTTGATCACCTAGTCCATATAAGGCAAATGTTTTTCCTTTCAGTTTTAATTCTTCGATGATAGGACCAAATTCATCCCAATAATTAGGTAATTCTCCATCAAACCAAGTTGGTACCCCAAGAATAAGGTTGTCATTCCGTAAAAACTCTTCCTCGGTAATTGTTTCGGCATTAATTAATTCTACCGGAGAATCGCCTAGCGCTTCTTTTATTCGATCTGCAATTTTCGAAGTTTTGTTTGAATTAAAACTATATATTAAGCTAATTTTCTTCATCTTGATAATTTTTTAAATATCAGTATTTTAGAATTTCTTTAATTGCGTTTGTAATTTTATCAGTATTTGGAAGAACTGCTGCTTCTAAAATCCGGTTAAACCCAACAGGAGTAAACGTTGATCCCAATCGTTTTATGGGAGCATCCAGATATTCGAATGCTTCGTCGGCTACAATAGCAGCAAGTTCAGCACCAAAGCCCGAGAACACTTTGTCTTCATGAACAATTAGCAGTTTATTGGTCTTTTTTATAGACGAAATAATGGTTTCTTTATCTAGAGGAATAAGGGAACGAAGATCTATTACCTCTACATCAATCCCTTTTTCCTGATGAATATTATTTGCAGCTTCTACACACATATGGGTTGTATTGCCATAAGTTAGTATGGTAAGATCTTTTCCTGGTCTGCGAATACGCGCTTTTCCAAAAGGTACTTCGAAGTCGTCGGGCACAACTGCCGAGGCTTTGGGATTATTGTAAAGTGTTTTTGGTTCACAAAAAAGTGTGAAACCTCGAGAACGCATACTGGTTCGTAATAGTCCTGCAGCATCATCAGCATAAGAAGGATATACAATCCGAACACCGGGAATGTTTGTTAATGAACCTTCTATGGTTTGCGAATGGTACATTCCACCTCCAATATATCCTCCGGAAGCAAGTCGAACAGTAACATTAGGAACAAATTTTCCATTGGTTCTCCAGTAATCATGGGTACACTCAATAAACTGTTCCATTGCCGGCCAGAAATAATCGGCAAATTCGGCCCCTTCAACAACTATTCTTATTTTTTCGTTAAACCTGCTCATTCCGTTAGCAGTTCCTAATATAAAGTCTTCGGCAATGGGTGCATTAAAAACCCGTTCTTTACCAAATTCCTTTTGCATTCCTTTTGAGACATTAAAAATTCCTCCTTTTTCTTTGTTGGCTATATCTTGTCCCCAAATAAAGGTATCGGGATTATGTCTGAATTCGGCTTTTAACGTTTCATTAATTCCTTCAATTAATTTTTTAGGTTCCCCGGTTTGATTATGAGTTCCATCAGTATATTTCTGGGGGACATATGGTTCCGGTAATACAAAATCAAAAATTGATGCAGGATCTGGATCTGGGGCCGCCAATCCTTTACGGTGGGCATCTTTAACTTCTGCTTTTACCTGTTCATCTATTTCTTTCAGTTCTTCTTCAGAAAAGCGGTTAAAACGCAATAAAAGGCGCTTATATTTAGCAAGAGGATCGTATTCGGTTACATAATTTAATTCATTTTCGTCACGGTAAAGGTCATGTCTGTCCGAGTTAGAATGCGAGTGCATACGTACGCAATTTGCCTGAACAATTGCCGGAATTTGATTCTCAATGACAAATTTTTTAGCCTCAGCCATGGTATTCATGGAGTCGAAAACGTCTTTGCCATTGCAGTGAAAGATCTTCAAATTTTTAAACCCTGAAAAATTTTCTGCTACTTTACGATTTGCTGTCTGGTCTTTTTTCGGAACAGAAATACCATACCCGTTATCCTGAAATACAAAAATAACAGGTAATTTTTCGTTTGATGCACCATTAATTGCTTCGTAAACATAACCTTCCGATACGGAAGATTCTCCTTGTGAGCTAATTGAAACTCCTTTATGCTTATATCGGTTCATTCCCCTGCCAACACCTGTTGCGTGCAGCGTATGATTTCCGGTGGCCGACGAAACATTGTGTATATTCCATTCGGGCTTACCAAAGTGATTGGACATGTGCCTGCCACCGCTAGCAGCATCAGTAGCCTTTGAAATTCCGTTCAGAATTATTTCTTCAGCTGTTAATCCGGCAGAAATACAAGTAAGCATATCGCGATAATAGGGGAAAAGATGGTCAGTGTGACGATCGAAGATCTGACCTATAGCAAGCTGTATACCGTCATGACCAGCATATGGAGCGTGATAAGACCAGCCAATAGCCTGCCGTAAATAATTCGGTGCACGATCGTCTAAGGCACGGCCCAACGTCATTAAGTAATACCATTTTTTAAGTGTTTCTTTATCGGTTTGTTTTATACCAAATAATTTATCGTTATACATTGTATATAAATATTTAAATTGAACGGTTTAGGTCAAAATTCTCTAGATAATCGGCAATTCGTCGTAGAAATGCCCCACCTAAAGCGCCATCAATCACTCTGTGATCGTATGTAAGTGATAAAAACATTTTGTGTCGGATTGCAATAATATCGCCAGTTGGAGTTTCTACCACAGCAGGCTTTTTCTCAATATTTCCGGTTGCCAGGATGGCAACCTGTGGCTGATTGATAATAGGGGTTCCCATGGTATTCCGGAATGTTCCGAAATTCGAAATGGTAAATGTCCCTCCCTGAATGTCATCGGGCCCTAATTTATTGTTTCGTGCCAATTCGGCCAGACGGTTCATTTCTTTAGAAATCCCCACAACATTTAGGTGATCGGCATTTTTTATTACCGGGACAATGAGGTTACCACTTGGCAATGCCACTGCCACTCCAATATTTATTCTTTTTCGAAGAATAATGTTATACCCATCAACTGAAGCGTTAACCTGAGGAAAATCTTTCAACGATTTTGCAACGGCTTCAATAAATAGGGGCATAAAAGTGATTTTCTCTTTTTCTCTTGCCTGATAAGAATCTTTTATATTGTTTCGCCAAACTACCATATTGGTTACATCAGCCTCAACAAAATTTGTAACATGCGGGGCAACTTGTTTAGACATCACCATGTGGTCGGCAATCAAGCGCCGCAAGCGGTCCATTTCTATAATTTCATCTTCTGCACTAACTGATAAGGCAACTTTTGGTTTTTCAACCGGAACAGCTGTATTTGGCTGTTTTGATGTTTCCTCAGTTTTCGGAATTGTCGATTTATTATTCGTTGCTTTAGACCCAATATAATTCAGAATATCTTCTTTACGTAGCCTTCCATTTTGACCAGTACCAGGAATAGCTTCCAGTTCTGAGATTGCTAGGTTTTCTGTTTTTGCGATAGTTTTAACTAAAGGAGAATAAAAACGCGAAGATTTAATTGGTTCATCTGCTTTCTCAGGTTTTACTTCCTGAACAGGAGTTGCACCAACTGGTTTTAATTCTACGGTATCCGTTTTTTCTGTATTTGGTTCGGCTGGTGATGCTTCACCCGACAAAGAAATTACAGCAATAACCTTTCCTACCGGAACAATATCCCCTTCCTTAAATAACAGTTTGGTAAGTCGACCGGCTACTGGCGAAGGGATTTCCGAATCGACTTTGTCAGTGGCAATTTCTAACAAAACATCATCTTCATCTATCAGATCGTTTTCTTTTTTGAACCATTTTGTAATGGTTGCTTCGGTGATGCTTTCTCCCAATTTGGGCATTACTATTTCAAATTGTGACATAAAATACTATTTAACAATACAATTGACAAAGGTAAAAAAACTATTTTTATTTAAACTATTTCTAAATAACAATCAGGTTCTATACTATACTAACTAATATTTAGAATAGTTTGTTCAACCAAAAGACAAAAAACCTTAAATAATTTACTGCTTTTAAAGCCAAAAACAACGTAATTAATTTTATTTCATAATATTACATTTTGATTTTTTGTTTAATCTATTTTTATGGATTTGTTTTTCGTTGTGCTGAAATGTCCGACGGAGAAACAACGGAACCGTTATTGCCAAACGATTTGGATACGAAGTTGATAATGAGGCTTAGTTGTTCGTCAGTTAGGAAATCTTGCTTGGGCATTTGCTGGTTATATTTTTGTCCGTTAACTTCTATTGGCCCTTTCATGCCGTTGAGTAATATTTTTATTAGTTCTTCTTTTTTAGCTGAATTAATGAAAGTTGAATTTGTAATTGGAGGGTACATTCCGGGAACACCCGAACCATCGGTTTGATGGCAGGCCATGCAATATTTTAAATATAACGCCTGCCCTTCATCTTTTACTTTTGCAGGTTTGTTTATTGTTTCTTCGTTGCTTATTTTCTTTTCAGAATTGTTTTCTGGACTGGAAGAATTGCTGCAAGACCAAATTAAAATAAGGCTAAATCCATAAAGCCACAATGTAGTATTTCTCATCAATTTTATTTTTGAATGTTTTAATAATTAGATTATTGCTTATAAAATATCCGCCAAACTTTACCTTTCACGGAATCAACTATATATAATGAGCCATCCTGGCCTTGCGCTAAACCGCATGGACGGTGTTTTGAATCTCTTGGACTCATTATTGAATCGCTTCCGGCAAAATTGTCGGCAAAAATCTCCCATTTACCCGAAGGTAATTCACCTTTAAAAGGAACAAATGCTACTAAATAGCCTTTTTGTTGTTGGGGGGCTCTGTTCCAGGAACCGTGAAAAGCGATAAAGGCTCCGTGTTGATATTTTTCAGGGAAATTATTTCCCGAATAAAATATCAAGTCGTTTGGTGCAATATGGGCAGGGAAAGACATTATGGGTTGATCCTTATCGGCACATCGTCCTTGGTCTGTTTTGTTGCCTCCATATTCTGGCGAAAGGACTTTTTTGTTTTGAAACGGATCGAAATAGCAATAAGGCCAGCCAAAATCCGATCCTTCTTTTACTTGAAAAAACTCTTCAGCAGGAAGGTTTATTCCCTCATTTTCGGAGTAAAGTTCTGGCCAGAATTGTGATAATTGGTCGCGGCCATGTTGCAATGCATAAAGACTGTTAGCCGATTTATTCCAATCAAGCGCTACTGCATTTCTTATTCCTGTTGCATAACGATAACCTTGGGCCATTTGATCCTGGTTAAGGGAATCAGCTTTAAAACGCCATATTCCGCCATATTGCGCTAAAAGAGGGCAGGGGTCTACTCCTAATGTGCCTGGAGTGCGGTCAGGTTCCTGACAGGCATTGGATGGAGCCCCTATGGTAACATACATATTTCCTATTGTGTCAAAAGTGATGGGTTTAGTTTCGTGTTGATTTTGAGGTACGAATCCTTTCGCTATAACCTCATAATTCAGATTGGGAACCAACTCCCCATCTATTAATTTATAGCGAATCACAATTGTATCTGCTCCAACATATAAATAACCATTGTGAATATCGATACCCGTGCCGGAAAATGGGCCAAAGAATTTAATGATATCCGCTTTTCCATCACCGGAAGTATCGCGCAATCCAACTACTCCGCCGCCATCTTTTAAATTACGCAACGTTACATAAATATCACCATTGGAATTAACAACTATATGCCGGCCATCCCCTAACGAATCAGCTACAATCAGTGCTGCAAACCCATCTGGTAATACTATTCCACCGTTGTTTTCTGCGGGCCGTAATCCGGTTTTTGTTGAGCAACCAGTTAGAATGAATAAAATAAAATTAAGGCTTATCAGAACCAGTATCGAAACTGAATTGGTTGTTTTCATGGTATTTAAGTTTATTTAATTTAAATTTAAGACATTTCAGGGAATTGATGAATAAACAGTTTTTAATTTTATTGGTTCGATTACAAAAAAAAAATAGAGAACTATTCCTCAGGCTAAACGTACAAACCGAAAAAAAATAGAATGGCCCGATCAATTTACATAATTGGAATTTTTATAGTAATTCTGCTTTTTGGTTGCAAAAAGGAAGAAGATATTCCAGGATTTAGTTATTTGGATATTGAAAATGCTTATGGAATTGTTATCGGAAATTATCGTAGTTCATTAAATACTGATCAGAAGCTTTTTAAAATAAGTTCTGTTGATAAACTGGAAGAGGTTAAATACCTGGATAATGATAAGGAAGAGGTGCATATTAATAGAATACCTGTTGCAATTTATTCATTGAATAAGGATTACTTTTTAGTCACTTTTAA
>JAIFLU010000296.1 GCA_020048915.1 Bacteroidota bacterium
CATATATCCCCCTATATTATATGCAATTTTCCTTTCTCATTATAGCTTCATAATGAATACTTTAATACCTCTTAGATTGAGGGCTATGCCCCATTCCCATCTACCCCGTTTGATGTCCATGCCATTACACCTTGCCAATTATTATTATAAGCGGTTTCATAGGCATCGGAAAGAGAAAGAACAAAATCATCCGATCCGCCTGCGTTTTGTCTATAAATGCCGTTTGCAGAACATTCTCCAATCATAGAGGGCTTCCCTTCCATTTTATAACTTGCAGGAGTTTTTTGAAAATGAACATCGAACCAGCGTCCAACCCAGGAATAATAATGTACTTTATTAAAGTCCCAAAAAGCTTTGGGGTGGTTAAATTGTTCTTTAAGAGCCTCATCACTGTATTTATTTCCAGAATATTGTGAGGAGTAATACTTTACATAATCGCCAACAGTTACAAGAGCCTGACTATTTTCATGAACCGTAACAGCTGTCATCGCAATAAACCGTTGAATATTAGCCCATGAAATATTTCCACATTCAGCGTTTTCGTTAAGCCAAATTATTTCGTTGCAAACATCGATTGAAAAGAAATATGGATTAGGAGCAAACCTTTCTACCAAAGGTTTTATATAATTGTCTGTATATGACTTAGTATTGCTTTCGCTATTGATCATATTCCTCCAGCTCTGAAAGTTTGAATGGTAATTTTTAAAATGATCAAAAGAAACCGGAGCAATCATCAAGTAGATTTCTTTTTCTTTTGCTATGGAAAACAAGGTATCGAGATCTGTCCAAAACTTTTGACTTACCTCCGAAACAACCCCTTGTGGTGAAATTGTAATACCAACCTCTCCATTACAGGATATCCAAACCCTCGTGCAGTTAATGCCATTGTCGCGTAATGTTTGAAATTGATTTCGCCAAAAACTTTTATCAAAGTCTCCCCCAAAATCATTCCAATTATCCCATGGAGTATTTGCTCCATTAATCCAAATTTGATTATCGGTAACATAAAACTTGTCATTTTTTACTGTTATTCGTTGTGCATTTAGTGATAAACTATATGTTACAAATAATAGAATCAGGCTCGTTAAATGTTGTTTCATGTGTTTTTTACTTTTGAGGAGAAGTTAAAATCAGGTCTATCTTTATTCAGGCATTTGCATCGGAAACTTTTTGTTGAAAAGGAATTTCTGACAGAGTCAAAAATCAAGGACTTCTGTTTTTCCCTTTTGTAATACCCGTACTTCAAACCGATAGGGATGAAACAACCTGGGATAAGCCTTCCGACGAATCCCAGGCCGGATTAACAAACTATAAGTTCATTGCTCCTACTAATAAATATAACACCTACTGATACAATTCAAAATTAAAACGAGCCGGAGTATTCTTCAACAACGGATTTCCATTCACTTCACTCATAGGGTAAGGCAATTTAAAGTAATCATCTGTTACAGAAGGAAGTTTAAAATCATTATACGTTTTGTTTGTAATCACTTTTAAAGCTTGCCCGGCAGGAAATTCCTGAGCTACACCATTAATATTAAAAGGTGCGGTTTCGATGGCATATGCACCACGTTTCTGATTCATTATCATAGCTTTAACCTCCTGAGGATACAACTGGTAATACCGGAAAAGGTCGTCGGTATTCTGGAATTCAAAAGCAAACTCATGACGTCGTTCATTCCAGATATCATTATAGGTAATAGACGATACCGACTGCAAACCCGCGCGCTGACGAACAGCGTTAAAGCGTGCTAGGGCAGTACCATCGGAGGTACTGGCATTTTTACCCAGAATTGCTTCAGCATAAGTAAGATATACATCAGACAAACGGATAATCGGAGTATAAACTTCTGTGTGCATTTCGCCAATATGACCATCGCCAGAGTTATCCCTGCCGGCGAGGTGTTTCCGGATATGCATTCCTGTTGCCGATGGCCCTCCCCAGGAAACGCTTCCGTCAAAATATACATAACCGGGAGTTGTCTCTCCAGGAAACGTATATTGTGTCCAGAATTCGGGATATTTATCTCCCCCTTCCATAATGGTGCTGTAACGTCTCAGGTCGCCGGTTTCGTATGATTCACGAAGATCAACAGATGGTTTCACCGCAGTCCAACCATCCCATGACTGGGTAAAATGGCTTGAGCCAAAATACGACTGTAAGGTATTTTGTGTTCCATATGAAGTAAACAAAGCTGTCCACGACCATTTCCATCCCCACAAACACTCTTCGGGAAAATTATTCAAACTGTACTTTGGAAGAAAATTTTCATGATAGGTTGGCATTAATGCATAACCTCCCGGATTTGTGATTACCTCGTTTGATAATGATGCAGCCTGCACATAATCCGATGCTGTTCCAAAGGGCATCCCACCTTGTGTTAAGTATACTTTTGCTAATAGTGCCCTGGCAGAAATTTTAGTTAATGCATTTGCTTTTGAAGCATTTCTTGAAGCAGGTAACTTTTCTATTGCATCATTAAGATCACGAATGATAAATCCATAAATATCTTCTTCCGTAATCGGATTCAAGGAAGATGGATTAGCCATCTGATAAAGGTTATCGTAAACAAGAGGAACTGGCCCAAACCATTTTACTAAATTAAAATAGCAAATAGCCCTAAAAAATCGCAATTCGCCAATGGTAGTATTCACAGCAGCTTGTAATCCAGGTGATGCATCTACTTTTGCCCTAAATTTTTCTCCTTCTTTTAAGGCTAAAGCGAAGCCGTTGATTGATAAATTGCAATTTTTAATTATTCCAAAATTTGTAGTCCATAAAAAATCGAGTTGATTGAATGCACTATTCAAGGTACCATTAAAAAATGGGATGTATGCGCCATCATCAGTATTTCCATTTCCACAATATAGTTCCTGTAATGCACAAGATGCTTTATCAAGGTAATTAAACCAGTCGCGACCATACATATTACCGGTAATTCCCGAAATAGTAGCTTCATCAAGGGTTTCATAATATTCTGGAACAGAAAGCGATAGCTCTTTGCTTGGTTCCAGAAAATCTTTTCCACAGCCTGTTATAAAAAACAGGACTATAAGGGATAATTTAATATTTATATATCTAATTTTCATAATCATAGTATTTTGTAATTAATAACTTAAAATCCTACTTGAATGCCCATCATCATTACTCTGGCAACCGGATAATGCCCTCCATCAATACCTGTAGATAAACTGCTTTGGGCAGTACTTCCTACTTCAGGATCCCAACCGGAATATTTTGTGAACGTAAACAGGTTTTGGGCATTTACATAAACACGAAGGTTCGAAAGCTTAAATTTATTAACAAGACTATTGGGTAAGTTATACCCTAAGACAATATTCTGGATGCGTAAATATGATCCGTCTTCTACAAAGCGCGAATTAACAGATGCTTGCGAAAAGTTTGTGCCAGCTCGCAAACGGGGAACCTCTGCATTAGGATTTTTTAGTGAATAATCAAAAATATTTCCAGCATTGCCTCCATTTTTAAGTTCCGGAATTGCGCGGTCTTTCATGATTGATAACATGTTTTGATTGTATAAATCGCCCGACAATAAACGAGCCTTCGTACTGTTATACAAATCGTTTCCATAAACACCAACAATATAGACGGTCAAATCGAAGTTTTTATACTCAAAGTTGTTATTGATACCAAATGTAAAATCAGGGTTTGGATCTCCAATATAGGTCTGATCATCGGCATTGATTATGGATGCATCTTTAATATCGATTTTATCAGATGCATTTCCTGTATATATTGCCGTTCCTGGTATATATACTCCATTCGCATCATAAGAACCGGTATAGCCCGGTATTTCCCATTTAGCAATTCCTGTTTCTTTATCAATATCTTTAAATTTATAGTCGCCCATCCATAGACCAACTCCGGAATCGATCGTATTAACCCCATTCCAACGGGCAGAAGTAGCTATATCATCAAAGTCTTTGTATAATCCATCTGTCTGATACCCCCAAAATCTACCTATTGGCCCACCTTCCATATTTTTCGATATGCCGCCATAGAGAGGAAGCCCTCCTTCACCAAGACTTAAAATTTCATTTCGGTTTACTGTGAAAGTAACATCGGTTTTCCAGGAAAACTCCCCATTTGTATTAATTGTATTCAATGTTAATTCTATCCCTTTATTCTGAATCGATGCTATATTCGATACCACATAAATACCAGAACCTACTGATGAAGGAAGTAGAACCTGATTTAAAGCATCCGTTGTTTTCTTTTTATATAGCTCCAGTTGAAAGTTAAGACGATTTTGGAAGAAACCCATTTCGAGACCAAGGTTTGATGAGGTAGTTGTTTCCCAGCGCAGGTTATTATCGTAATTTAAGAAAGATGTGGAAAAACCTCCATCAGTTGTAGGTTGAACTCCGACATATGGTATATATAAACCACCCAAAACATTGTCACTTCCTACTTCACCATACCCTCCGTTAATTTTTAATTTATTAATAAATGTTACGTTATTTTTGAAAAAAGCCAGGTTAGAAACCTTAACAGCAGCTGAGAAAGACGGAAAGTAACCCCATCGGTTATTTTTCGGAAAATTTGGTGAACCATCTGCACGAAGCGAGGTGGTTAGCATAGCCAGATCTTTGAAGTTATAGAAGATACGGGTAAGATAGGACTCAGCTCGCCAACGTCCCCGGTTACCTCCAGTATTTATATATTTACTATTAGAAAGGCCCAGGCTATTTAAATTATTATTATAAAAAGCCCCTCCTGCGCCAAAAACATTTTGATACTTTCCTCCACGGGCTTCGTGAGCCGCCATGGCATTCACCGAATGATCACCTAATGTTTTATTATAACTCAAGATATTCTTCAGCTCGTATCCCAGCGAACTTGCCAACTGCTCATTCAATTGAGATTGATTATTTATAAAACCGGGATACTCTGACCGGGCATAAAATGCATAATCATTGGTAAAATCGCCGGTTATGTTTACTTCAGTTTTTAAAGTAAAATCTTTATACAGAAGGTCAACATAAGCATTATTATAAACATTAAATTTCTTTTTCCGTGAATCTCTGTCTTTTGTCAGAGCAACCGGGTTTGCCTGTGCCAGGCCACCACCTGGAACTTCCTGGCCCGGATTTACCCCTATATAATTTCCATTATCGTCAAATACTTTAACATCAGGAGCTTTGGTTAACGAAAGCATTAATGGGGAATCGCCAGCATCAGCCATCACATATTTAGTATTGGTATGCCCAAAACTGAAATTATTGCCAAAATTCAGCCATTTCTTCATTTTAACTTCAGTATTGGCGCGGAAAGAATACCGCTCCATCCATGAATTGATTACCGGTCCATAATCATAATTATACCCCCCACTGATAAAATAGGTCATTTTATCAGTCCCACCCGAAAGTGATAGGTTGTGGTTTTGTACTTTTCCTGTTTTAAACAGCGTATTTTGCCAATCTGTCCCTCCTTTGAGTGTATTAGGATTTGCAAATTCAGGCCGTGGGGTTTTACCTTGCACTAAAGCTTGTTCGTTATTAAAGCTTGCAAAATCCTGCAGACCCATTACATCAATTTTATTGGTGAGCGTTTTTATCCCTGTACTATAATCGTAGCTTATTCTTGCTTCATTTTTACGCCCCTTCTTAGTAGTTACAATGATAACGCCGTTTGCACCTTTATTTCCGTAGATTGCTGAAGCTGAAGCATCTTTTAGTATTTCAATAGATTCAATATCCGAAGGGTTAAGCGCAGAAAGGGGAGAAGTACGATATGCATTTCTATTTCCTCCATTCCCAACAAAAAAGACACCTTCGTTGGAACCTCCAATTTGTATTCCATCAATTACATAAAGGGGTTCATTATTCCCTAATAAAGAATTTGTTCCACGAATACGAATCGTAGTTGCAGCTCCGGGTTGACCAGAGTTAACCATTACCTGAACACCAGCAGCACGTCCTTGCAATGCCTGATCGAATGTACTTGACACTGTATTTTTCAAAGCATCAGAGCTCACAGAAACCACAGCACCAGTCAAATCCGATTTTCTCATAGTACCATATCCTACCACAACAACTTCATCAAGTTTTGTAATATCAGGCACAAGTTTCACGTCAATTACCGAACGACCGTCAATGGAAATCTTTTCGTTATTATATCCTATTGAAGATATAATAATAACTGAATTTAATCCTGGCACTGTAATTGAAAATTTTCCTGCAGCATCAGTGATTGCCCCAATGGAAGTACCCTCCACTATAACACTTGCCCCAATTACCGGTTCGCCATTTGTGGCATCAGTGATTGTTCCCTCCACCTTAACTTCTTGTTTGAATGAAACAAAGTCAATAGGAGTAATTACAACCAAATTATCCTCAAGAATACGGAATGTCATTTCCGATTTACTAAAAGCAACTGTTAACAGCTCTTCAAGTGTTTTATCCTTTGCTTCTATTTTTACAGTATAATTATCAACCTGGTCTGGTCGATATAAAAATTTGTACGTACTTTTTGTCTCGATTTGATCGAGGAGCTCCTTTACCTGAATATTCTCAAATGAAAAA
>JAIFLU010000067.1 GCA_020048915.1 Bacteroidota bacterium
AACCCTGTTCTCAAAAGGAATGGGGTGAAAAATAGTATCTATTGCTCATTATCAATTATTTACAAGTATTAGCTTGAGGGCTATGCCCTATAGGGGATTGAGGGGTGAGCGTAGGCAATTTATCCAAATATTGAGTTTTCTAACAGATACTAAATAGGAAAGTCTACACACATTACATACTTACTTTAGTTCTAATAATTAAGCTAACAAGGTTTAAACTTACCTCACCTCTAAATTGTGGATAAACTTCTTCCCTTGATTTTTGCGATTCATGAAAAATCATGTACGTTTGAAACAAAAAGCAGGTATTATGTTTACGCTACACGAAGTAAAAACCGACCGGGATAAAACCGACTTTCTATTGGTGCCGGTAACACTATACAAAAACGATCCAAACTGGATACGCCCATTCGATAATGATATTAATAATGTTTTCGATCCGCAAAAAAATAAACTTTTTAGCGATGGCGATTGCATACGGTGGTTATTGCGGAATGATAAAAACGAGTTGGTTGGTCGTGTAGCTGCATTTATCGATTATAAAGCCGTGAAAAAGGAAGAGATAAAGGCCGGCGGTATGGGGTTTTTCGAATGCATTAACAATCCGGAAGCAGCTTTTATGTTGTTCGATGCTTGTAAAAAATGGCTTCAGAATAAAGGAATGGAAGCTATGGACGGCCCCATAAATTTTGGCGATCGCGACCGTTGGTGGGGCTGCCTTGCCGATGGGTTTCACGAGCCGGTTTACGGGATGCCTTATAATTCTCCTTATTATAAAGAACTTTTCGAAGCGTATGGGTTTAAAAATTATTTCAACCAATATACCTACCATCACTTAGTAAACTCAGAAGGTATTAGACCAGAGATAATTGAAAAAGCGCAGCGGATTTTTAAAAATCCGCAATATACTTTTCGCAGGTTGGAGAAAAATAAGGCGGATAAATATGCGGGAGATTTTGTAGAAATTTATAATAAAGCCTGGGCCATTTTTCCCGGAGTTGAACCTATGACTCATCAACATGCGAAGCATTTGTTTAAAGAGCTGAAACCTATTATGGACGAAAAACTTATGTTATTTGGCTATTACGACAATCAACCAATTTGTTTTTTCCTGTTGATGCCCGATATTAACCAGATTCTTCGCCATTTAAACGGAAAGATGGATTTATTAGGCAAAATTAAATTTGTTTATTATCGTTGGAAAGGAACTTGTACCAGGGCAATAAGCTTAATTATTGGTACCGTACCCGAGCATCAGGGTAAAGGTATGGAAGGAGCCATTGTTATGTCGTTTGCCGATGTTGCCCTAAAAAGTAATTTTCCATATAAAGAACTTCAATTTAACTGGATTGGAGATTTTAACCCCGCCATGATGAAGCTCAACGAACAAATTGGTGCTCATATATATAAGACTCATATCACTTTCAGACTGTTATTCGATCCCAATAAGGAATTTAAGCGGTATGCGTTGTTACAAAGAGAGGCCCGTAAGAAAAATTCGCCGGTAAAGTCCGAAAATCAGCAGCAACCAGAAGCCTGAAAAATACAATTCATCGGTAAATTTTTGCAGCTCGTCGACTTTTAATTTGAAAGCGACAGTTTCTGGTGAACATTTGTACCCAAAATTACTAAACAATGAAAACATTAGTATTTTGGGTACTCATCTTTTGTGTGGCACCCATTTATTCGCAAGCAACAAAAATCACCGGTAAAATTACTGACGAAAAAGGAGAAGCTTTAATCGGCGCCAATGTTTTTCTCGAAGGAACATATGATGGTGCTGCTTCGGATACTTCTGGCCATTTCAGCTTTTCGACCCTAAAAAAGGGAACGTATAAATTAAACTTCAGTTTCCTGGGATACAAAACACTAATTCAGGAAATAAATCTTCCCGAAGGGAATAAACCGCTGGAAATAAAACTTGCTGAGATACCAAATGAACTAAACGAAGTAGTTATTACTGCTGGGACTTATCAGGCAGGCGACCGCAAACGGGGCGTTCAGCTTACTTCGCTCGAAGTGCTTACTATAGCCAATTCAAATGGTGACTTTGTAGGAGCTATGAACACTTTACCAGGTACCCAGAATGTTGGTGAAGATGGCGGTTTGTTTGTTCGCGGAGGCGACCGCTCCGAAACCAAAACCTATATTGATGGACTTATGGTGGCAGAACCGTATCATTCTAAATCGCCCGACCTTCCTACCCGGGGACGATTTTCTCCTATGTTATTCAGCGGCACCTTATTCAGTACCGGGGGCTATTCGGCCGAATACGGTCAAGCACTTTCTGCTGCGTTAATTCTCAACACCAGCAATCTCCAATCAAATAACCCTCAGAGCATTAACATATTCCCTTTTGGTTGTGGCGGCTCGTATGGAAAATCGTTCGATTCTACAGCAGTGTCCCTAGGGATTAATTACTATAACATGGCGCCTTACTTTGCAGTAGTTCCGCAGTCTGTTAACTGGATAAAATATCCGCAGGAACTATCAGGAACCCTGATTACAAATTCAAAAATTGGAAAGAAATCGTATCTGAAAGTATTTTCGTCTGCCAGTATTGATAAATCTGCCATGGAATTGCCCGAATATATCGATCCTTTTGGTGGCAAATATTTTGAAATGGATAATAAAAATCTATATGTAAACTCCGTTTATACCAGCAGGGTTGGGGCAGTAGACTTGAAAACCGGAGTATCGTACTCGCGCGACAACGAAAATATTGACTTTAAAAAGGCCGAATTAAATACCAATAATAGTGTGCTACAGCTTAAACAGGTTGTTCAGTTTGGATTGGGTAAAAACATTACGTTGCGCAATGGCATAGAATGCTACCTGCAACAATACAAACAAACATTCCAGCAACCCGATTCGTTTATTAATGCGAAGATGGATTTTGCCAATGCATTAACAGCGGTATTTAGCGAAGGCGAAAGCAAGGTAGGTGAAAAAATGTCTGTCCGAATAGGCCTAAGGGGCGAGTATGCGTCCTTAAATAGCGAAGCTACTGTTTCTCCCCGTATTTCAATGGCCTATAAAACAGGAGCTAAAAGTCAGGTTTCAGCCGCTTATGGGTTTTTCAACCAGCTTCCCCGCAACGATTATTTTAAGTATAACAACGAATTGACTTCCGAGAGGGCCATCCATTACATTCTTAATTACCAATACCAAACGGAAGGATATTTATTCCGGGTAGAAGGATATTATAAGGACTATCAAAATCTGACCAGGTATACTTCGGCGGATGCACATTATGCTGATGCTTATACCTCAAATGGAAAAGGATATGCAAAGGGAATTGATGTTTTTTGGCGCGACCAGAAAAGTATTCCCAATACCGATTATTGGGTGTCGTTTACCTTGCTGGATGCGAAAAAAGTTTATCAGAATTATCCTGGGATGATGTACCCAACTTATTTTTCGCGCTACAATGCCGCTACCGTATTTAAAAGATACTTCTCAAAACTAAAAATGCAAGGCTCGGCAACCTATCAGTATAGCAGTGGTCGCCCTTACCTGGATCTAACCGATAATAACACCATGCATTATACCAAAGACCTTAATAACTTGAGCTTAAGCATTAGCTACCTGACCAGGTTGTTCGACAAATTCACCGTAATTTATGTGGCAGCTAACAATGTGTTAGGCTTTGAACAAGTGTACGGCTATCATTTTATAAAAACCAATAATGGGGGAGAAACTGCCTATCAGAAAATGGCCATCAAATCTCCAGCTAAGCGCTTTGTCATGTTCGGAATCTTTATCTCTCTTAATAATAAATTTTAATCCTAGAAAAATGAAAACAAAAATTCTTATTGTATTGATGGCGTTTGCCGTTTCAACCGCAATGCGGGCTGACGAAAAAACCTATAACGAAGCTATGATTGCTGCATTTGAACAAATGAAGACTGCGGCTGGTCCGACTGATTTTTCAGCTATTGCCAATCAATTCGAACGTATTGCTAAAGCCGAACAAAATCAATGGTTGCCATACTATTATTCTTCCTACGCCAGTATTATTCAGAGTTTCATGAGTCAGGACAAAGCAAAAACCGATCTGATTCTGGATTATGCCGAGTTAATGATTAACGAAGCTATTAAGTTGAAACCTGAAGAATCGGAAAATTTTGTAATCCAGGGCTTTTTATATTGCGCGCGCATAACTGTTGATCCAAATACAAGAGGTGCTCAATATTCTCAACAGGCTATTGGTTCCTTTAAAAAAGCGCAGGCTTTAAATGCCGAAAACCCCAGGGCCGACTATTTATTAGGCATGGTAATGCTTAATACTCCCGATTTTTATGGTGGTGGCAAAGCCGTTGCAAAACCTATTTTGGAAGGTGCAATTCAGAAATACGAAAAATTTATACCTTTATCTCCATTGTATCCGACATGGGGCAAGGAAGATTGCTTAAAGCAGCTGGCAATTTGTAATCAGGAATAAGTAAATTATATCCATAAACACAAAGTCGTCCGGTAAAGCAGATTTTAACCTAATCGAGATTTCCGGTCGGCTTTGTGTTTTATTATGTTTTGTCTAATATTGATTATTTTTAGGGCATCGAGTTAAATTAAGGAATAGCATATGAATGGAGTAAAGAATAGGCTAATAAGAATTCTTATAGGACTAGTTAAAAGGTTGATATATGTAAATCTTATTGGATTTGGTATCGGTTTTATAATTAGTGGTTTTGAAGTTTTTGCCTCCTGGAAGGGATATTTATTATACTCCACTGTAATTGGGATGTCCTTATGGTTAGGGAATGAAGCATTTTCAATCTATTTTGATCGTAGAACTTCATGGCTGGAATTTCCATTACGAAAACTGTTCATAAGAGTAATATTTTCATTGTTATACAGCACTTTTGTAATGATTATTATGTACATGTACATTTGGTTTTTTGTTCTTAACAAGACCAACCTCGAAAATTTCTTCCATTACAATAAGTATTCTTTTATCATCTTTTATGCTTGTACCGTTATAATAATGCTCATTTTTCATACCATCGGCTTTTTTAAAGCCTGGCAAACTGCAGTGTTGGGGCAGGAGCGGTTAAAAAAAGAAAGCGTTACGCTTCAGCTTCAAACGCTTCGAAATCAGGTTAACCCACATTTTCTTTTTAATAGTTTAAATACATTAACCTCATTGATTGAGAAAGACCAAAAGCTCGCCATCACCTTTGTAAAACAGCTTTCGGATATGTTTCGGTATATGCTGGAACAAGATAGCCACGACACAATTGAAATCCGCGAAGAGCTTAATTTTCTCGATTCCTATATTTACCTCCAAAAGATGCGGTTTGGCGACAACTTAACGATTAAAGTGAACATAACCGATAAAAACCAGTCGGTAGTTCCGCTCTCCTTGCAAATGCTGGTCGAAAATGCATTAAAACATAATGAGATTTCGAATGACAACCCTTTTGAAATCAACATCTATGAAGAATCTGAATATCTTGTAATTCAAAACTCCATACAGCCAAAAATACTGGAGGTACCTTCTAAAGGTATCGGGCTGCAAAACCTGCGGTCAAGGTATAAATTTTTATCTGAGAAAGAATTAGTTGTTTTATCAACCGATTCTGAATTTATTGTTAAACTACCCAAATTATCTAAACCTGCCTGATGCGTTTCTTAGTCATAGAAGATGAAAAACTGGCTGCCGAGCGTCTTATTCGCATGGTCAAAGAAATTGTTATGGATGCGATAAATGTCGGAACTGCCGATTCGGTAAAGTCCTCCATTCGTTGGTACGAAAATAATCCCAGGCCCGACCTGATTTTCATGGATATCCAGCTAGCCGACGGGTTAAGCTTTTCTATTTTCGAAAAGGTGAGAATTGAGGTTCCTGTTATTTTTACCACTGCCTATAACGAATATGCCATTAAGGCGTTTAAGGTTAACAGCATCGATTACCTTTTAAAACCAATCGATAAGGAAGAACTTGCAAGAGCTATTGAAAAATTTCATTCCCTATATAATAAAACTGAAGTTCGCCAGTCCTCGTACGATGCCGGTTTAATGAAGCAGGTATTACAAATGTTTGCAAACCCATACAAAACCAGGTTTGTGGTAAAAGTGGGAGAACATTTACGGCATTTGGATATTGAGGATGTTTCGCATTTCAGTTCGCTCGAAAAGGAGACGTTTCTAAATACTTTTTCTGGAAAAAGCTATGGATTGGAGCAATCGCTCGATCAGTTGGAAACATTAGTCGACCCAAAAAACTTCTTCCGAATTAGCCGAAAGTATATCATAAACTTACGATCGATTAAAGATATAATAAGCTATTCGGGGAGCAGATTGAAACTGATACTAAGTGTTGCCAGTGAGGACGAAATGCTGGTAAGCCGCGAAAAAGTGCAGGAGTTTAAAAATTGGCTGGAAGGTGAAAAAAAGTAGTTGTTTGGCGCTTTTATGGCATAGTAATTGTTAGTTTATTGGCGTCAGATATTACCTTATTATATACCCAACCCTGGGACAAGAAAAGCCGGAAGTGTTTCACTCCCGGCTTTCTTTTTTAATACTGTTTGCTTAGTTTAGCGAAGGGTGCACCTTCGTAATTCAATTGCCAAGTACAAAAGCAAATTTGGTATAGTGTTGTCAAGTTTTCTTTTCCAAAGCTTTTATAAGTTCTTTTAAAAGCTCGTTTTGTTCTTTGCGTAAATTGAGGCCTTTGTTTACCCAATTGTTTATCATCCAAATAAGCAATATAATTAAGGTTATAGGTATTATCCAAACAAACGAAAAAAGCATAAGTTCTGCTGGGCCAAATGCACCTAAAATATTCATAATGATTTTGTTAAAAGTTTATGCCGATTTTTTAATTAATGGATTTAAGGCGCTTTTGAGCCTGCAAAGGCTTAGCTTGGTTTTATAGACTTGGTAAAGGTAAAACCTCTACCAAGCCTAGAATTCTAATTATTTATTCTATCTGAAAAGCAAGTGCTCCCATATCGCGAATTCTACCATCTGGGCCAACACATTTGATATCCTCAAAATAAATTTTACTTCCAGAATCTAAGCTGTTGATAAATCCAATTTGCTTATCCGTAAATTTATTTGAATTTGAGGCTTCAAAAATTACAAAACCATTTTTAGTTGCTGAAATAGAAAAGCTTACTGCAATAAATCGTAGATCAAAATCAAAATTTTCCAAATCTATTTGCACCATTCCAGCTTTTAGCAATTCAGATTTTGAAATAATTCCACCTTTTTTCCCGGCAATCTTAGCTACTGGATTGGGAATAGATTTAACCCTAAACTCCATTTTAGAAATCAATTTATCCATAATAAAAATTGAAAGGGTTGCGCGGCCAAGTTGTTTTGGATTGATAATATAACTACCGTCTACATTTTTAATTGAACCATTATCAATAGTAACTTGTATTTCCGAAGTACTGTGTTCCGAAACAGCTATTTGTAAGGGATTATCGGCACCTAGGTATAAAACATTCATCTTCGATAAAGTTACTGCGGCAACAGGTTTTTCCTGTGGAGGAGAACTTGATTCTGTTAAAGTAGCAATATTATTATCTACTCGAACCGAATCAATAGTTGGTTGCTCTGTGGTATTCTTTGGCGTTGGCTTATTCATACACGAAATGCCAAAAAATAAAAGAAACGCGATTGGGACTAAAGCGATGATTTTAAGCTTTGTGTTTTGGTTTACATTGTTTTGTGTCATCATAAAAATTCGATTTTTAATGGAACTATTAAAACCCGAAGAGAGCACAAGGCTGTCCTCTGCAATATGGTTGACTAATAGTGTTTGGTATTCGAGCCGGTTTACACCGGAACGCAATACACCTTCGTCAGCCAAATATTCATGCAGTTGCTGCAGCGATCTTCTCAACAACCAAACAACAGGATTGAACCACATAGCGGCCGCAAGCAGTTCAACCAAAAAAACGTCGAATGAGTGATATTGAGAAGCATGAATAGTTTCGTGTAAAATAATTTTGGATAATTCAGCATTGTTTCGTAAGGAAGGATTCAGAAAAACGAACCCAAAGATTGAGGTAGACCCTTCAATTTTATGCGATAAATAAACTGTTCTATTGAATAACTGTGTTTTCTCCGATTTTACTAATAGTATTCCCAATTTTACAAAGCCAAGCATAATTCGGAATAGTAGAAACCCTGAAATTAACAGATAAATAATGGAGAGAAACCCAGAATAATCAATTCCGGTTTTTGTTTCTGCTTTAAGCAGTAAAGGGGATGTTTCTGTTTCGAATGGTATTGCTGCCTTTGGCACATTTGGTTGAGTCGAAACTGAAGCAGAATTATTAGTTGTTACATCAACAATTGTTTCAGCGGGAAGTGTCCTAAAAGAAAGTGTATTGAAGGATAATATAATCGATATACTTATCGAAACCAATAAGTATAAGCGTTGATTTCTAAAATCGGTATCCCGCTTGAATAGCAATAAAAATGCAGCATAAAATATCGCTAAACAACCCGAAACTTTGAAAAGATAAAGAATGAATGTTTCCATAATTATACTTTTTGCTTTTTTATTTCATCTTCCAGGTAATTTTTAAGTTCCTCTAATTCTTCGAGGCTAACATGCTTCTTTTGCTTCACAAAATAGGAGAACATGGCGTTTAATGAATTATTGAAAAGCCCTTCCATGGCGTCTTTCAGTATAAAACCGGTATATTCTTTTTTGCTGGTAGTTGGATAAAAAACATAGGTTTTCCCAAAGGTTTTATGAGCTACATAGCCTTTCCGCTCCAGTACTTTAATAACAGTTGCCACGGTAGTGTAAGCAGGCTTGGGATCGGGAAGAACAGCGATAACATCCGAAACGGCTCCTTCTTTTATTTCCCATAGGGCCTTTAAAATTTCTTCCTGAGCTTTGGTAATTTCTTCCATAAGATACTATTTGAAACAAATGTACTACAAAATTTAATTATAAACTATAAATGTAGTAAATAATTTTAATGTTTAGTAATTGAATGAAATACAAAAAGGCCTAAGCTATCAGTAGCTTAGGCCTTTTTGTATTTTTTTGTCGATCTGGTGCCTGATACTTGTATATTACATCATATCCCCGCCCATATCGCCGCCTGCATCATTATTCATATCTTCTGAGTTCCGACGGTTCTCAGCTTTATAGTTGTTAATACGGTAGGTGAAAGTAACCGTAATGACCTTAGTTTCACGTTTCATTTTATTGAACGAATAGAAGCTGGGTGTATCAGTAATCATTTCCATTTTAGGATCACCCAGCCAGTCACGGAATTGTAGTGTTAAACTGGCTTTTTTCTTCAGTAATTCCTGACGTACGGCCACACCTGTAGTATAAAATGCGCCTCTTGATCCCTGGGCTGTTACTGTTGGTGCATTATACATATAATTTAACTGAAGTGAGGTGCCGGTTTTGAAACGTAGCATCGTATTAGCCCTTAAATTCCAGTTAGTGGATGATTTGGTTCCCGAATTTTCAGCATCGCCGGTGAGCTTATAATTATATAAACTACCCGATCCGTTTAATGTCCACCATTTAGTCAAACCTATATTCAGCATTAGTTCTCCACCGAGCGACTCATCATGTCCATAGTTTTTGGTAGTATTGATAATGATATTATTTTTTATCTCGGAAGTATCGATATACTGTTGCATTAGGTTATTGGTGCGGCGGTAAAAACCTTCCAGAGAAACAAAAGAAGCTTCATTAAGTTTCTTCTGAACATTTAATTCGTATGCATCGGTAAATTCGGGAAGCAATCCAGGGTCTCCAACTCTGATATTCTGCGGATCCATGTATCTTCTGAGCGGACTTAAACTCCAGCTTCTCGGACGGCTGATTCTTCTTGTATAGCTTGCCTGAGCCTGCAAATCCCATGGAAGTTTTTTCGAAATGTGAATAGTTGGAAAAGGATCTATACGGTTAATTTTTACATCATCGTTCGAATTTACCTGGGTTACCGTTCTGTTTTCGTTCTCAAACCTTACACCAACCTGGTATTCGAAAAGTTTTGTAGCACTCGAAAATGTTACATAGGCTGCATTGATATTCTGGCTGAAATCAAGTTCATCGTATTGTCCCATATTTTCAATATTGTTCTGGAACAAGCGGTGTGTTGCAGAGGTATTTTCTATCTGTGCCTGAAACCCGGCTTCAAGTTTGGTCTTTTCATTTATGGGGAGTGTGTAATCGGTTTTAAAACGGAATTCATTTTCGTCACCTATTTCATCAACTCTTTGGGTATATTTTTGCAATATATTTCCTACAGCATCAGTCGTATCCTGTTCTGTAAGGCTTGGATCATTTTCTTTACTTCCTGAGTAATATGCCGAAACTGAAAGCTGATGACCATTGGGGTTGATGTTATAAATATAATCGAGGTTCAGATTATAAAACTTGTCACTCGATTTGCCACTGTTTGCACTCCTGTAATATGTGTTTTGATCTAATAAGGGATAATAGTCATTGTAAAAAGCATTCATAGGGCGGTCAAATTTCCTGTCGCCATATCGACCACTCAAAGAAATGGAGCTTTTATTGTTAATGTTGTATTCTATCCCTGCCCTGAAGCCTTGGCCTCCGCGACTGAACTGCCCCGAACCATTTACCATTTGGTCCTTTATCAAAACGCCTTCACTGAAATATTTCCTTTCGCTCTCATGGTTCATTTTAAAGCCCATATCCTGGTAATCAGCTCCGAGTGAAAAATTCCAGTTATTATATTTATAATTCAGGTTAATATTTTCATTAAACTTCCGGTTAGTTCCAGCTGAGAGAGAAATACTTCCGTTGAAGCCTTTCACTTTCTGCTTTTTCATAATCACATTGATAATACCTGCACTCCCTTCTGCATCATATTTTGCCGAAGGGTTGGTAATTATTTCAACATTTTGTACCAAACCAGCAGGGATTTGTTGCAAAGCTTCGCTTCCCGAAACTACTGAAGGTTTTCCGTCTATTAGGACAGTAAAATTTGAACTGCCTCTTAAAGTCAGGTTACCCTCAACATCAGTCTGAACCGAAGGCGTATTCTGTAGGGCATCAACTACTGTTCCGCCCGCAGCAATAATATTTTGGCTTACATTTACTACTTTTTTATCAATTTTATATTCAATGGAATTACCATTCCCAACCACTACTACTTCATTTAAAGCGGTCGATGAAAGGTCAAGTTTAACTGTTCCCAAAGAGGCAATCTTTTTAGTCGGAATAATAGTAATGTCGTTTATATGCGATTTTTTATACCCAATGAAGGTAATATCAGCATAGAATTTTCCATAAGGTAGGTTCTCCAATAAAAAAGCACCTGTAGCATCCGAAACCACTCCGGTAACCAGTGTAGAATCTTTTTCTCTGTATATCGCAATACTTGCATATTCAACAGGTTGGTTGGTAGTGGCATCTATTAGTTTTCCGGTTATTTTTCCATCAGCTGGCATGTTTGCCATGCCTGGTCTTGCTCCCGCTCCTGCTCCCGCTCCTGCTGGCTGCCCCATCACCGGTAGTCCTGCAATCATCGCACACACATAAATAATAAGGATAATTTTCTTCATATTAAAGTTTTAGTATTAAACATCTGTTTGGTGTTCTTGTTCCGGTTGGACAATAACTTTATAGAAAACTTGCGGTTCAAATAAAAAAAAGTGCTTTTTTTTATTTCTTTTCATTTTAACATATTTTAAGAATTCGAGCTGCAAGGATTTTTCGAACTTCGTGTCTAAATAAGTTGTAAATTAATTTCGTGAAATTCTGTAATAAAGAATTCGGAAATTATGTGCCAATGTCGTTTCGTTAAGAAGTAGGCTTCGACTTCGCTCAGCCTGACAAACTTATATTATTGTCACACTGAGCGAAGTCGAAGTATGGATTAATTATTCAATTCCTAAACTAAACGACATTGAATTATGTACTGCGGTAATTAATAAAAATGCTTCTTTGGGATGACTGATTCCGAATTAATAATAGCCTTGGTAAACCGTAACGAAAATGCTTTTAAGTATTTAGTAGAAAAGTATCAGGGAATGGTATATAATGCATGTTTTCATCAGTTGCGCAATATGGAGGATGCAGAAGATATTGCTCAGGAAGTTTTTGTCGAAGCTTACTTATCTATTTCAGGTTTCAGGGGCGAGTCAAAAATCTCTACCTGGCTTTATCGTGTTGCAATTAATAAATCAAAAAACCTGGTAAGGAAAAATAAATGGCAGATGTTGGTTCAGCGTCTCGAAAAATTTATGCCGGGTGATAAGCAGGTAAAAATTGATCTGGAAGATCCTTCAGCACAAGATCATATGGAAGGGATGGAAAAGACAGAAGACCAGAAAATTTTGTGGAATGCCATAAATAGTCTTCCGGAGAATCAACGCATTGCATTTACATTAAATAAATATGAAGAACTGGCATACCAGGAAATTGCTGAAATAATGCAAACCTCGCTGTCTGCGGTAGAGTCTTTAATTCATCGCGCAAAGTTAAATTTGCAAAAAAAGTTAGTAAGTCATTTTAATTAAAGTCGATGCAGAAAAAAATTGTAAATATTTTGTACTAATGCGCAAGTTTTTTAAAATATATTTGTCAATATATACAACTAATAATAAATGCAATGAGCTGTTTGTTGTTAAAACATCACCTGATCGATTTTATTGAGCATAAACTTCCTCAGGAAAAGCAACTGAAATTGCAGGATCATCTTGCAAATTGCCGTTCCTGTCAGGAACTTTGCCATCGTTTTTCGGGCGTTTACAATTCACTGGATGAGTATCCTCTTCCAGAGCCTTCTGCATATTTTTATTCAAAAATTGTAACAAAATTAGAAGACCAATCTGCAAATGAATATGTTTTGCCGGTTAAATTTCTCAGGCTGCTTAAACCTGTAGCCGCCGGATTATTTTTAGTTACAGGTATTACGGTTAGCCTTCTTTTTCGGGAAGTTGTAAATTCAGGAAGTTTAGTTGCATCTCCAAATACTACCATAGATGCCTCTGCATGGGCAAACGAATTTTATCTCGATAATAATGAAGAGACAATGGTAGATTTACTTCTAAATAATGAAAATTAAAAAATGGAAAAATATCCAAAAGTAAAGTTCGTCATTATATCTATAATAGTTATTACAGCAGTTAACTTGTTGGTATTGGCCGCTGTTTTAAGGTTTTCGTTTCATGGCCGTGATAAGCACCAAGAAGTAGTTAAAAAAGAAGATACTCATCGGGGATTTCAATATCTCAAAGAACAATTGGAATTGACGCCGGAGCAGGAGTTTCTTTTTAAAACCGGTCGCGAAGAATTCTTTGCCTCAGCGAATGTAATATTCGACGATTTGGAAAAGAAACGTATTGAAATGATTCATGAATTGGGTAAAAACAATCCTGATACCGTGGTACTTTATAAAATTTCGGACGATATGGGGAAACTACATGGTGAACTTAAGCGGAAGGTCGTTGACCATATGCTTCGTTTGCGAACATTTTGTACCCCAAAACAAATATCGAAGCTCGACAGTATGTATAAGATATTAATAAGAACTGAATCTCCATGGCGTAAAATTCATAAAGGCGATAGTCTGAATAGGGAAAAAAGGGAACAGGTAGAGAAGAAATAAATATTCACCGCTAATACATGATAATATGAAAGTAGTTAAATGGTTTTCAATAATTGCAATATTGTTTCTTTTACAAGCAGGCAGTATTTTAGCTCAAGAAACCGGCTCTCCAAGGAAAGCTGACATGAACACACATAAAATGGGTATGAAGATGCATCAGTCTGGAATACCAAATCTAACCCCTGATCAGGAGATAAAAATTAAAGAATTTCGGACGGCTTTTCAAAAAGAATTGCAGCCTCTTCGCAATCAGATGGGAGAATTAAAAGCCCGTCAAAAAACACTCACCACAGTTGACAAGCCCGATGCAAAAGCAATCAACAGTAATATAGATGAAATTACAAAGCTACAGAATCAAATGATGAAAGCGACAGTAAACCATCGTTTGCAGATCCGTAGTCTTTTAAATGACGAGCAAAAACTTTTTTTCGATACCCACGGTAAGGCCAAGAATCGTGGGGAAGCATTTGGTAAGGGACGCCATTTCCGGGTGTAACAAAAGTTTGTAGTAGTTAGTTAGTGGTTAAAGCACTGCAATGTTGGGTTTGCAGTGCTTTATTTATTTCGGAATCTAAAAAGCTTTAATTCCAATAATTTCCTTTACCTCTTTCAATGTTTTCGATGCACTCGCAATCGCTTTCTCAGCACCCATTTTTACAACTTTCGACAGGTATACCTCGTCGCTTTCAATTTCTTTAATCCTTTCCCGGATTGGAGTGGTAAATTTGATGATATCCTCGGCCAGTTGTTTCTTAAGGTCTCCGTAACGAATAGTGCAATCTTTATATTTTTCCTTAAAATGCTTTATGGTGTCGTGAGTAGACACTACATCCATTATAGCGAAAAGGTTTTTAACAGGTTCGGTTAGCTTGGAGTTTTTTTCAGTAGGTCCGGTATCGGTAACTGCCCGCATCACTTTTTTTCGAATTGCTTCAGGTTCTTCATACAAGTAAATGCCATTGCCATCCGATTTGCCCATCTTACCTGTTCCATCAAGTCCGGGTATCTTTACCAATGCTTTTCCAAAGTTGAAAGGTTCGGGCATAGGAAAACAATCAATATTATATAAAACATTAAAACGGTTTGCAAACTTGCGGGCCATTTCAAGGTTTTGTTCCTGGTCTTTTCCTACAGGAACCTTGTTCGCCTTATGAATGATGATATCAGCCGCCATTAATACCGGGTAGGTGAGCAATCCCGCATTTACATTATCGGGTTGGGTGCGTATTTTTTCTTTAAAAGTAGTGGTGCGCTGAAGTTCACCAATATAAGCGTTCATATTCATGAGTAAATACAATTCGGCAATTTCCCGCACATCACTCTGCACATATAAAGTAGCTATTTCCGGGTCAATTCCCGCTGCTAAATATTCAGCCAGTACTTTTTTTACATTCCCATGAAGGTCTTGTGGAGTGGGGTGGGTAGTTAATGAATGTAGATCGGCAATGAAAAAGAAGCAATTGAACTCGTGCTGCATTTTCACAAAATTGGTTACGGCACCGAAATAATTACCAAGGTGCAGGTTTCCGGTAGGACGTATTCCACTAAGTACAGTTTCCATGATCGATGTAATTAAAAAATTGGATAGCTGCAAAACTATAAAAATGTTGGTTAAAAAATCGTAATTTTACCCACTTTCCAGTTTCAGGCGTATTTTAACTGGCGAAAGTTAAATCATAATTTATGGAATCGACACGACAACAAAAAGTGGCCAGGCAGATACAGAAGGACTTGGGAGAGATATTTCAACGTATGGGGAAACCTTTTTCGCTGGGCAAAATGGTAACGATTACTTCTGTTCGGGTTAGTCCCGATCTTTCTTTTGCTAAAATTTACCTGAGTATTTTCCCTTCCGATAATAATCAAGACTTTCTAGAACATGTTCAAAGCATGACAAAACCAATTCGAAACGAATTAGGCAAACGGCTTAAAGATCAGGTTCGGGTTATTCCCGAATTAGCATTTTATATTGACGATAGCCAGGATTATGTTCAACATATTGATGAATTACTGAATAAATAGCCGTTTATGCAATACGATCCCATTAAAAAAACACTAGGCATATTTTTTAACCGTGCCCCATGGATGCGTGTATTATTTTACAAATTACTCGACACGTTGCTTCTTCGAACCTGGCATATCAAAAAGGCTTTAAAAGAAATTCGCACTTCGTTGCCCGAAAACATTAATGTTTTAGATGCCGGATCGGGATATGGTCAATATACGTATCATTTGGCCCAACTTCGTAAAAGCTGGAAAATTAGAGCTGTAGATGTCAAAGAGGAACAGGTTGATGATTGCAATGCTTTCTTCGCGAAATTAGGGTTGGCAAATCAGGTAAAATTCGAAGTAAAAGATCTTACCACATTTATTGATCCTGCAGCGTTTAGCCTTATACTTTCTGTTGATGTGATGGAGCATATTGAAGATGATTGGGCGGTTTTTCGAAATTTTTACCAATCGCTTTCAAAAGGGGGTATAGTATTGATATCGACTCCTTCCGACCAGGGAGGTTCTGATGCACACGATCACGACGATTCTTCATTTATCGAGGAGCACGTGCGTAATGGTTATAGCAGGGAAGATATTACCCAAAAACTTCAGGCAGCTGGATTTACTGATATCGATGTGCGTTTTAGCTATGGTACACCGGGAAAACTATCGTGGAGGCTTTCGATGAAATATCCAATTTTGGCTCTTAACTTTTCCAAGTTGTTATTTATATTTTTACCATTCTATTATATTGTTGTATTTCCGGTTTGTCTTTTATTAAACTATTTCGATACAAATTCAAAGCATAGTTCGGGAACCGGATTAATTGTAATTGCCAAAAAGCATTGATATGAACCTGCCATTCTTTGTTGCCAGGCGTTACCTATTTGCAAAAAAATCGCACAATGCCATCAATATAATATCCGGCATTTCGGTGGCAGGGGTTACCGTTGGGACTATGGCGTTAATTATTGTCCTCAGTGTTTTTAATGGTTTCGATAATTTGGTAAAGTCTTTATTCAATTCGTTCGACCCCGATTTAAAAATATCCCTGGTTGAAGGAAAAACCTTTGTTCCAACCAATAAGCAGCTTAGGCAACTTTTAAATACTCCCGGAGTTGCAAATTATACAAAAGTTGTTGAAGAAAATGCCTTGATTCGTTATGGAGAGAAACAATTACCAGCTACCATAAAAGGGGTGGATACGAATTATTTAAAGGTTTGTGGCCTCGATACTATGGTAGTAGAGGGAGATTTTGTGCTGAATGAAAAAGGTATTGATTATACGGTAATTGGACAAGGGATTGCCTACTATCTGGCAGTAGGGTTAAACTTTGTAAATCCTTTAATAGTTTATGTTCCGAGAAAAACAGAAGGATATTCCATAGATGCAACCAATGCTTTTAATATCCATTATATCCATCCGAAAGGCATTTTTTCTATTGAACAGGAATACGATTTAAAATATATGATTGTCCCCTATAAGTTTGCTGCTAAATTATTAAACGATTCTTTGTCGGCAACGGCACTTGAGGTAAAAATAAAGGCAGGTGCAAATAATGATATTGTTCAAAAAGATATTGCAACAATTTTTGGCAAAGAATTTTCGGTTAAAAATCGCTTTCAGCAAAAGGAGATTTTTTATCGAATTATGAAATATGAGAAGTGGGCTATCTTTTTTATTCTTAGCTTTATATTGATGGTGGCTTCCTTTAATATTATTGGCTCCCTAAGCATGTTAATTATTGAAAAAAAGAAAGACATAAGTACTTTTCAAAGTATGGGAGCTGATAATAGTACCATTCGAAATGTATTTTTAAGCGAAGGGCTGATGATCTCGCTCTTTGGCGCTATTGTTGGGTGTTTGCTGGGTACACTTGTTTGTTGGGCTCAGTTGCGGTTTGGAATAATCAAGCTTTCGGGTAGCGGATCTTTTATTATCGATGCATATCCGGTAGCAATGAAATTTTCAGATGTTTTTTTTACTTTTTTCACCGTAATTGCAATCGGTTTTTTTGCAGCATGGTACCCCGTTAGGTATATAGTTTCTAAGTACCTCTCATAAAATGATATTTTTTAATATTTATTTTGATTTATAAGTAATTACTATTCATTATTTAACCTCAATAATAAGGTTAGATAATAGGAGCTTCTCTCTGAATAATCTAAAAAAGCCGGCCACTCTTAAAACATTTAAACTTTGCCATCGTAAAAACCATCGATTACTTATTAACAAACAAAAAAAAATATCAACATTTTTTGATGATGACAATTAAGAAGATTATTTTTTGTCACCAAACTCAAAATAAAGATTTTAAATTGAATATATTGAAGCAATTAATCAGATGATACTATGAACCCAAAAACTTATTTTAGAGTGCTAACACTTTTATTAACAGCTTTTTTATTTGTTTCCCCTATTCAGAATTATGGACAAGAAAAGAATACAGGCGAGTTTACTGTTAAGAGTGAGTCGTATCTGGATAACGGAAAAACAATGTTCAAGGTGGTTGTCGATATTAACCAGGAAATTGCAGCTAAAGTATATTCCGTTTATATTTATGATAAAGAGCCTTGGAAATCTGGTGAAGTTATCGAAAAAAAAGAAAAAACAACAGAACGGGTTATTACATTCTCCAATATTAAAGAAGGAAAGTATTGTTTTTATTTAGTAGATGAAGCTGGCAATATGGCTGGAAAATGGATTGAAATAAAGCAATAAAAACTGTTTTTAAAAAGCGAAACTAATTAGAAAAGTAACTTAAAACCTCCATATGTTACCAATACCATCCTTTACAAAGAACATCCTGAGCATATTGCTCCTTTTATTAAATGTGACTTTTTTGCAGGGTATAACTATATCTACTTCAGTTACCCAGGTTTCATGTAATGGAGGCAACGATGGTACAATTACTATTAATGTTACTTCGGGAAGTCCCAACTACGAATATTATTTATACGATAAAAACCCAATTCCCGGACCTGCAGTGTTATTAGACCAGTCTGGTTCAACAGGAGCGGCCTCATGGATTTTTAGTACAAATATAACTGCACGGTCTTATTATATTATTGTTGTTGATGCAGTCGGCCAAACCGGGGGGCCTATAACTATTACAGAACCAGCCGCTTTATCCGGAGGAACTATTGGATCAAATCAGAGTGTGTGTCCAACCGGAAACCCCAATCTATTAACAAGTTCTGTCGATCCTAGTGGAGGAACCGGGGCATGGACTTACGATTGGGAATATCAGAATAATTGTAGTGGAGGGTGGACATCCTTGAGTGTTAATGCGCTAACTTATGATCCTCCAGTTATACCAAATACACGCTGTTATAGAAGGAAAGCAACCCGTGGAACTTGTGGAACAGTATACTCTAATACAATTACAATCACAGTAAATAATGCAGTTTCAGGAGGTACTATAGGACCAGCAACTCAAAGTGTTTGCTATTCAACAGGAAATCCAGGTGCATTTGCTAGTTCTCCTTTGGTTACCGGAGATCCTTCCGGAGGTTCCGGAGTTTGGGTATACGATTGGGAATATAGCGATAATGGAGGTGCTTTATGGAACCCTCTTGGTGTTAATTCATTGACCTATGATGCACCGGCAGGACTGACTGCCAATAGAATTTATAGAAGAAAAGCCACGAATGATTGTGGAACTGGATATTCTAATACGGTTACTGTTACTGTATATGGCCAGGTAGTTGGAGGAACTATTGCCTTTGCTAATGCAGCTACCGATTCAATTTGTTCAGGAGGAAATCCTTCAGATTTTAGCAATGGAGTGAGTCCTTCAGGAGGAGACAATGTTTTTACATACCGTTGGGAATATAGTGATAATAGCGGAGGATCCTGGACTCAAATAGCCGGAGCTTCCGGGGCAAATATAACCTATGTAACTCCCACTGGACTCCTAGCAACCCGACAATACAGGAGAAGCGCTACAAATGCAACCTGTGGTGTTACTGTGTATTCTAATGTATTAACAATTACAGTCTCGCAATTTACAGCTTCAAGTATTTCCGTTGAAAAAGGATTGACCTGTAATGAGAGTTCAGATGGTAAATTAAAAGCGAATGTAACTGGTGGAATTTCTCCATATACTTATTTATGGAGTGCTGGTGCTGCTTCTCAAACCACCCAAATAGCCAATAATATTAAAATAGGCAATTATACGGTTGCTATTACTGATAAAGTAGGATGTACTGTATCTCCAGGTATTGTTTTTACCAGAGCATTTTACCCGGATAGCATCCCTCCTGTTTTAAGTGTTACTTCAGTTAATGTAACAAATACTTGTACTGGATTTAATAATGGAGCAATCACTATAAATGCCTCAGGTGGGGTTCCAGTTTTAAATTATGCTATTTTTAATACAACTCTATTAGATAGCACATCGCATGTTGCAAATAGTTTTGCATCTCTACCTTCTGCTATTTACAGAACTTGGGTAATCGATTCCAGAGGATGTAAAAAACGGGGTACTGATGCTAATATTGTTGCAAATCCACTACCCAATATCACTTATACGTTAAGCGATCCAACGATTTGCAACGGGGCAAGCGCAACGATTACCCAAAGTAATAGTGAAATAGGCGTAAACTACCAGTTACAGTTAGTATCTACCAGTGCGAATGTAGGCGCCGCGGTAGCAGGCACAGGCGCAGGCATCAGCTTTATCGTGAACCCAGGCAGCACGACTATTTATAAAGTAGTAGCCAGCAATGGCACAACTGGTTGTACGGCCACGTTGACAGACCAGTCTACGGTTACGGTGAACCCCTTACCAAATATCACCTATACCTTAAGTGACCCAACAATTTGTAATGGAGCAAGTGCAACGATTACCCAGAGCAACAGCGAAGTTGGCGTAAACTATCAGTTACAATTAGTATCAACCAGTGCCAACGTAGGTGCTTCGGTAGCAGGTACAGGCGCAGGCATCAGCTTTACCGTGAACCCAGGAAGTACGACCCAGTATAAAGTAGTAGCGACCAATGGTACGACAGGTTGTACGGCCACGTTGACCGACCAATCCACCGTCACGGTGAACCCCTTACCAAATATCACCTATACCTTAAGTGACCCATCAATCTGTAATGGAGCAAGTGCAACGATTACCCAAAGCAATAGCGAAGTAGGCATAAACTATCAGTTACAGTTAGTATCTACGAGTGCCAATGTAGGCGCTCCGGTAGCAGGTACAGGCGCAGGCATCAGCTTTACCGTGAACCCAGGCAGTACAACTATTTATAAAGT
>JAIFLU010000258.1 GCA_020048915.1 Bacteroidota bacterium
TGTGAACCTCTAAAATAATACTCTTTAGCTTATGCTATTACTATCGCATTTGTCATTTTACAAACATAGGAACTTTGACAGATTCAAAGAAAAATCAACCTGATTACCCCTAACCCTAAAGGGAGCAGGTTGATTTTTCAACTTTTCACCCTTAAGGGAAGGGGTAGTAAAAGTTGAAAAATCTAATTTGTCAAAGTAGAATTAAGTAACCATAAACAATCGGGCAAGTGTCCGAGAATCTAACCAGAGTTTAAATGACATGTCCATGAAAAAAACCTACTACCTTTTTAATCCGGGCCGCCTTTCGCGAAAGGACAATACCCTTAAATTTACTCCGGTAGACGAAGACGGCAACGAGCAGCCTCCTAAATACCTGCCGGTGGAAGGTGTTGATGAGTTGTATGTTTTTGGCGCGCTCGATGCGAATAGTGCCTTGTATAATTTTCTGGGAAAGAGCGATATATCCGTACATTTTTTCGATTATTACGAAAACTACAGCGGCTCGTTTATGCCGAAGGATTTTTTGTTGTCGGGACGAATGTTGCTGGCTCAAACAGGCAATTATACCGATAAAAAGAAGCGTCAGGCAATTGCCCGTAAGTTTATTGATGGGGCATCGTTCAATATGATAAAAAACCTTAAATACTATAATAGCCGGGGAAAAGACCTCGAACCCATTATTGATATTATGGGCGGTTACCGTTCAAAAATAGAAGAAACCAAAGAAGTAGACGAGCTTATGGGTATTGAGGGGAATATCCGAAACATGTATTACGAAGCGTTTAACCTGATTATAAACGATTTCGAGATGGGCAACCGCACCAAACAGCCCCCTCAAAACGAGGTAAACGCGCTTATTTCGTTCGGGAACATGATGTGTTATAGTCAGTGTTTACGGGCAATACATCAAACGCAGCTTAATCCTACAATCAGCTATTTGCATACTCCCGGAGAGCGTCGGTATTCGCTGGCACTCGATGTGGCCGAAATATTTAAGCCGTTGCTGGTTGATAGGGTTATTTTTAAGGTTCTAAATAAAAAGGAACTTCAGGAAAAGCATTTCGATAAGAAATTAAATAAATGCCTTCTGAACGATGCCGGTAAAAAAATATTTGTGCAGTCGTTTGAGGAGCGATTGAGCGAAACCATTCAGCACCGGTCGTTAAAGCGAAGTGTGAGCTACAAGCATTTAATTAAGCTCGAATGTTATAAGCTATCGAAGCATTTGCTGGCGATCGAAGAGTATAAACCTTTTAAAATGTGGTGGTAATGTATGTTATTTTGGTGTACGATATTGGCGAAAAACGGGTAGGGAAAATGCTTAAACTTTGCCGCAAGTATTTGAACTGGATCCAGAATTCGGTTTTCGAAGGGGAAATTTCGGAGGTAAAACTCGAAGAATTGAAAATAAGAGCCAAAGAATTTATGGATGAGGATACCGATAGTTTGATAATTTTTAAGAGCAGGCAGGAGAAATGGCTCGACAAGGAAATAGTAGGCCACGAGCGCAATACCCTCGATCAGATATTGTAAATATGTTGTCGGTTGAGGTACGGTTAATTAGGATTTGAAAATTTTGGTGACGCGAATGGCGAATGAAGTTCTTTGACATGTTGAAATAAAGAATGTTATAAAAGTTGTCGATACCCGGTATTTTTAATACTTTTACGGTTCGACGACCCGGGGAGTTAAAAAAGCGCCAAATTAGAGGCGTATACTGTTGAAATACAGTATTTTTTTTGGGAAGTCGCACGGCTTATAATCGAACCATACTGGAATTGAAATGTCGTTCGTAGCTCAGTTTATTATGATGAGTCTGGCTTATAATCGAACCATACTGGAATTGAAATATTTGTTTTTGTAGAATTGAGATTAAACGGATTATTCTTATAATCGAACCATACTGGAATTGAAATTACAAAAAAATTTATCAAATCCGGGGGTCACAGTGCCTTATAATCGAACCATACTGGAATTGAAATCAAAAAAGGGTGCTGTAATACAGTGGTTAAAATCTACTTATAATCGAACCATACTGGAATTGAAATAGGAGTTGAATGTTGCAGATTACTATCAGATCGCAACTTATAATCGAACCATACTGGAATTGAAATAGGGCGAAGGGCTTCAAATGTTGCATATCCCGTTTTCTTATAATCGAACCATACTGGAATTGAAATCAAAATTAAAAATCAACGTGCCGTTGATTTAGGCGACTTATAATCGAACCATACTGGAATTGAAATGGCGTTTGGAAAAATGCTTATCGATGCCTGGCTAACTTATAATCGAACCATACTGGAATTGAAATGGCGAAGAGAAAAAAATCACTGACGCAAAAGCATTTCTTATAATCGAACCATACTGGAATTGAAATAAAGAGCTCAATGTAGCAGATTACTATCAGATCGCAACTTATAATCGAACCATACTGGAATTGAAATAACATGAAAATAAACGTGTTCCGGCTTGGTATATTCTTATAATCGAACCATACTGGAATTGAAATTGAAAAGTAGAGGTCACAAAAATAATAATCCATTCACTTATAATCGAACCATACTGGAATTGAAATACACTGTGGAAACAAATAGTAAAAGTAAACGCCCGCTTATAATCGAACCATACTGGAATTGAAATTAAAAAAAGCGGTAAATCATTGACTTACCGCTATTTCTTATAATCGAACCATACTGGAATTGAAATTCTTTTTAGAGATTGCATTCACATAGGCAGCCGTACTTATAATCGAACCATACTGGAATTGAAATATTGCTTGGCGGTCGAAGGAATTGCGATCTGATAGCTTATAATCGAACCATACTGGAATTGAAATATGTCACATAGGCACTTTGGGGAATTGTTTGCGTAGGCTTATAATCGAACCATACTGGAATTGAAATTCGGTTTCAGCATCGGAAGAGGTAATAACTGCAAATTCTTATAATCGAACCATACTGGAATTGAAATCGAAAAAGTAACTTCGAGACTTTTTACGAAATGAACTTATAATCGAACCATACTGGAATTGAAATATCCGAACCGAAAAAGCCTAAACAATCAGGTACTTCCTTATAATCGAACCATACTGGAATTGAAATACAAATTTACTGATGACAAAGTAGACCCAGGTGGTCTTATAATCGAACCATACTGGAATTGAAATCATTAACGCATAATTATGACATTATGCTATCGGTACTTATAATCGAACCATACTGGAATTGAAATGGAACTTATGATAATATAATTGCCTGTTATAATATCACTTATAATCGAACCATACTGGAATTGAAATTTTTCAGTAGGCGGGCAAACAATTAAGTACATTGAATCTTATAATCGAACCATACTGGAATTGAAATATGATAATAAACGAAAAGCATAAAAAACAATGATACTTATAATCGAACCATACTGGAATTGAAATGACAAAGTTTCTACAACATAAGTGTAATCTTGTCCGCTTATAATCGAACCATACTGGAATTGAAATAGAAAACATGAGAAAGAACTTACCTTCTTCATTAAGCTTATAATCGAACCATACTGGAATTGAAATAAATATTGCAAATTTAAACTCGAATGTTGAATATACCTTATAATCGAACCATACTGGAATTGAAATATCATGAGCGTGTTGGATGACGAAGCAGCCGATTTTCTTATAATCGAACCATACTGGAATTGAAATTCGACTATGCGGTGATGAAATCTGCATAGAATTTTTCTTATAATCGAACCATACTGGAATTGAAATAATTTGGCGTGAACAAGTAAATGCACCTAATGACTACTTATAATCGAACCATACTGGAATTGAAATATGGGTTTTATAGGGTGGGTTAAGGACAAATATTATCTTATAATCGAACCATACTGGAATTGAAATGAAAGTAATTCAATGAATGAAACTGAGATCAACGAACCTTATAATCGAACCATACTGGAATTGAAATATGATTCGAACATCTAATGACATAGCAACCAATAGACTTATAATCGAACCATACTGGAATTGAAATACCCATATTTTTTAATGCAAAAATAGATCCTGTTGGTCTTATAATCGAACCATACTGGAATTGAAATACATAACCTGCAAAATTGCAGTAGCGAGGATCTTTACTTATAATCGAACCATACTGGAATTGAAATTAAACGACTACGAAGGCGAAGAAAGAAAAATACTTGCTTATAATCGAACCATACTGGAATTGAAATTTCCTTGTCAGTTCTTTCCTCACTTTCATAAGATATTCTTATAATCGAACCATACTGGAATTGAAATGCATTTTCAACAGCATTAAATGTTTCAATTATATACTTATAATCGAACCATACTGGAATTGAAATATACCATACGAAATTATCAATAATGATAAAATAATTCTTATAATCGAACCATACTGGAATTGAAATCCGTTTAAATTCCAATTTCCGCCTTGGCCGTAATTTCTTATAATCGAACCATACTGGAATTGAAATTTCATACAATCCGTTGTTATTATCAATATAGTGCTGACTTATAATCGAACCATACTGGAATTGAAATAAACAGGATCAGCTTCTATTTTATGTAAATATTTAGGCTTATAATCGAACCATACTGGAATTGAAATATTGTTCAACGTCATTCCCTTTAGTATCAGTTTGACTTATAATCGAACCATACTGGAATTGAAATTTAAGTGCAATTATAAAGACCGCTGCACATCTAGCCGCTTATAATCGAACCATACTGGAATTGAAATTGCTTTGTTTCCAATACGCAAAAATAGTGTCTCATACTTATAATCGAACCATACTGGAATTGAAATGCGGGAAAGCCTCTTTTCATTGTTGAGGCTGTGACTTATAATCGAACCATACTGGAATTGAAATACGTTATGCCCCATATTGAAGCACTACCGTTGTTGACTTATAATCGAACCATACTGGAATTGAAATTCATTACAAAAAACTAAACGTTATACAAGCGGCTGTCTTATAATCGAACCATACTGGAATTGAAATTTAAAAAACTATATCGAAAACGAACTTAAAAAACTCTTATAATCGAACCATACTGGAATTGAAATTTGTTTTGTCAAGACTCTTTAACGCTTTATCTTGACTTATAATCGAACCATACTGGAATTGAAATTGATCACCACCATACTCGACATAATCAACATTTGCAACTTATAATCGAACCATACTGGAATTGAAATTCAACATGACAGTTGGCAAACATATTAGTACTATTCTTATAATCGAACCATACTGGAATTGAAATCGTAAAAAAATCAGTGAAGAAATATCTAAGCTAAAACTTATAATCGAACCATACTGGAATTGAAATTTGCAGTATTAAATAACTGATTATTTTCTGTTGGAACCTTATAATCGAACCATACTGGAATTGAAATAATTTACCCTTATCTATTTTTTTAAATAGGCTTTTTCTTATAATCGAACCATACTGGAATTGAAATTTACCTCAGGAAGTTATGCACTGGGATCAGGAACCTTCTTATAATCGAACCATACTGGAATTGAAATTTGTAAAAGTACAATATTTTTTACAAATACACGATTCTTATAATCGAACCATACTGGAATTGAAATCTTCGAAAGATTCAAACGGACACAAAGAAAAAGCCGCTTATAATCGAACCATACTGGAATTGAAATAAAGCTTATCAGGTTGCGTTTTCGGAAATTCAAAACTTATAATCGAACCATACTGGAATTGAAATTGCTAAAGATACAACAGCGGTACAACTTTTTGTTTTCTTATAATCGAACCATACTGGAATTGAAATTTTTCAAGTGAGTTAAAAGTCTCAATGATATAGTTCTTATAATCGAACCATACTGGAATTGAAATTCCGTAATATTGTAACAAGCAATTATATTATCATAAGTCTTATAATCGAACCATACTGGAATTGAAATAGTTTCAACAGTAACTCCAGCCTGCCCAATTATGTTCTTATAATCGAACCATACTGGAATTGAAATTTCTGAATCTGCTTTTTGCTCGCTTTCAAAAGATACTTATAATCGAACCATACTGGAATTGAAATGCATTAACGCACTCTTCAAACGTGTCAAATCTATTCTTATAATCGAACCATACTGGAATTGAAATTTTCGATAAAAATAAACGCCCTATAACAACAAGTATCTTATAATCGAACCATACTGGAATTGAAATTTTGTTATTTTCAACACACCACTGATAAAGCATTAACTTATAATCGAACCATACTGGAATTGAAATATTAGAATAATATTGTATTATAAGACTGTCGTCGGCTTATAATCGAACCATACTGGAATTGAAATGAAAAATTAAAATCGCGAGGCACCGGAATTGTATCACTTATAATCGAACCATACTGGAATTGAAATTGAATTAAAGGAAACGGTATCTTTGTTTATTTTTATCTTATAATCGAACCATACTGGAATTGAAATTTAATTTTAGATAACCTGGGTATTTCAGCCGTACACTTATAATC
>JAIFLU010000096.1 GCA_020048915.1 Bacteroidota bacterium
CCACGCAACCATTTTTAATTTCGTTCATCTACCCATAAAAAGCCTGGCAAAATTTTTGTCCGGTCGATTATGTTGTAACTTTATGCTTTAATTTTATTCAGATCAATCGATTGGCCGAGGATTTTAAATATCTGGTACAGGAGTGCATTTCAGGTAAACGTCAAGCGCAGGAACAGCTTTATCGCCTGTTTTCTGCAAGAATGTTTGGCATTTGTTTGAGGTATTGTAAAGATTATGATGAAGCCAAGGATGTTTTGCAGGAAGGTTTTGTAAAGGTTTATTCGAAATTAAACCAATTTACTTTTTCAGGTTCTTTTGAAGGTTGGGTTAGAAGAATAATAGTAAACACTGCTATTGAGAAATTAAGGGTTCAGAGTCGAAGTGTTTCGCTGGAGAATGTTCCCGAAACAGCTGATGAGATGGAGGAAGAAGAGCTGCCGGCAATTTCGCAGCAGGAGTTGTTAGAAATGGTTCAATCGCTGCCAGCACAGTATAAATTGGTGTTCAACTTATATGTGTTCGAAGATTTGGGGCATAAAGAAATTGCTGCCATGCTTGGAATAACCGAAGGCGGATCCAAATCGAATTTATCAAGGGCCAGGGCAATTTTGCAGCAAAAGGTAAAATCTAAAATAGGTAACAAGGTTAGGATATTTGGAACATGATGAGTAATAAAAATAAAATAGATTCCTATTTCAAAGAAGGTTTGAACGACATGAATGTTATTCCGCCAGCTGATGTGTGGAGTAATATTTCCAAAAACCTGAATAATGAATCCGGCAATCGAAAAGCGATATTCTGGATTGCTATTGCTGCCTCTATTACAGTTTTTGCTGGTATTAGTGGATTGTTGTATTTTCAGCATTCAAAATCTGGGCATATTAATTCAACCGAAGAATTTGTAGTTAGAGCTCCAAAAAGTAATGGGAGCACTCTTAAAACCCCAGCTAAATCTATTGACAAACCAACTGCTCAATTTGAAATTGAAGAATCTTCCGGGCAAAGCATTTCAGAGTATTCCATTGCCCAGTCGGAGACAAAACAAACGGAACAAGTTATTTCTTCTGTAAATAGTAATTCAGGTATTGTTTTTACTTCTGAATCAGCAGCAAAGGACGCCGGAGATAAATCGGAAGCTTCTATAAAAAATTCTGGTAGCGAAATTTTGAGAGCCATTGAAAAAAATGGAGCAATAGCCTTTTATGTCCCCGTATCTATCACAGTGAAAAAATTGCAATCCATAGTAAGTAACATACCAATATTTCTTGATAGAAATATAGTTAAAACCGATACGGTTATCACGCTCGATATACTTCTGGCTATTGAAGAACCCACCGATATTGCTGAAGCTAAAAACCGGTGGGCAATTGGAGGACAAATGGCCCCGTTGTATTCTTACCGGAATATTACCGAAGTGAATGCACCAGGAATCAGCAAATCGTCTATGGATGATATTGAAAAGGCTGTGATTACCTATGCTAGCGGAGTAATGGTTGATTATTCCGCATCTTCGAGGTTAACTTTTCAAACAGGTATTTACTACATGAAAATGGGCCAGCAGGTTGACGATGTTTCTCATTTTACGAGAAGTCCATCCAAATCGGCAATTATGAGCAATAATTTGGATTATTATTCCGCAACATCTGCAGTTTCTAATTCCACGGGTACTATTCAAACTGTATCGAGCGGGAATCTTTATTTTGCCGGATCCGTTACAAACGACCGTAGTGAGTATTCGCCCGGTAACCTTGCGTTGCAGCCTGCTGATGAAAATATAAAGTATAAAATTAAGCAGTCGTTTGAGTTTCTTGAAGTACCCTTTATTGCAAAATATACGATAATTGATCGTAAAATGAATGTTCACCTCTTGGGAGGAATGAGTACCCATGTACTTGTAAATTCGAAAGCTGAATTAACTTCCAATAACAATGTGACAGATACTGGTACAACTACCGATATTAAAACGATGAATTATAGCTCGTCCATTGGTTTTGGGTGTGTTTATAAATTAAGTGGCAATCTCTTCCTGAGCGTTGAACCTACTTTTAAATATTATCTTAATTCTTTTAACTCATCCGAAAGTATAAAACTTCACCCGTACGCATTTGGTTTGTATTCGGGTATTTCCTTTAAATTTTAGTAATCCGAAAATCTTTTTTCACTGTCAGGAAACAAACACTTCATTAAACTCGTTAATGTTGTTTCACGGTGTATTCAATTTATCATATTAGTTATAACTTTGCATTTTTACAAGAATTGCTAATACAAATTTGGTATGGGAAAATCATTTAAGTTAATGAATGGCATTATGGCGTTGTTGGGGGTTGTTGGTATTGTTACTACTATAACCATGATTTCGGGGGCGAAGCCTTCGGCCAATCAAGGGCTAAAAGAAGCTAATTCCGGAAAAATAAGCTCGGTGGTTTTGCCCGATGAACTTAGTTTTGCAGGGGAAAGAATGCCATTAGAAAATTTTGATGTTAGGGAATCGTTGGACAAAGAACTTCTGGTTAATTCTTACTGGCATTCCCAAACGTTACTTATGATTAAGCGGGCAAACAGATATTTTCCGGTTATAGAGCCAATTTTGAAAAAAAACGGTATCCCCGAAGATTTTAAATTCCTGGCCCTGGCCGAAAGTGGATTTACCAATGCCGTTTCCCCGGCAGGCGCTGCAGGGTTTTGGCAGTTTGTGAAACCAACTGCTGCCGAGTATGGGATGGAAGTTAATGACGAAGTAGACGAACGTTACAATATTGAGAAATCTACCGAAGCTGCATGCAGATATATACAAAGGTCCTACGATATTTATAAGAACTGGACAATGGCCGCCGCTTCCTATAACTTAGGACGAAGTGGATTGAATCGCCAAATTGCCCGTCAATACAGCGATAATTATTACGATATTTTACTTACCGACGAAACAGCAAGGTATGTATTCCGTATTGCTTCGTTAAAAGCTATTATAAATAATCCTGAGGATTTTGGTTTTGTTATCTCAAACGAAGATATGTATCAACCCTTTCAATCCGACGAAATAACGGTTAATACGTCTATTAAAGATATTGCACAGTTTGCTTTTCAGAATGGCACAAATTATAAGATGATTAAAATGCTGAATCCATGGTTAAGGGACAACTGCCTTACCAATAAGGGGCAAAAGGCTTATAAAATAAAAATTCCTGTTAAAGGGTCAAGAAGTATGCATATCCCTGCCGAAAAAACAGAAATAGATTCTATTTTGGCACGTAGTGCCCGATAAACAAAATAATGAGCAAGAAAAATAAAAATGCGGCTGATTTATCCTCCGGTGATGAACTGATTGAAGTATTGGGAGCGAGGGTACACAACCTTAAAAATATTGACGTCAACATTCCAAGAAATAAGCTTACTGTAATAACCGGATTAAGTGGAAGCGGAAAATCGTCGCTGGCATTCGATACCATTTATGCGGAAGGGCAACGGCGCTACATGGAAACAATGTCGGCCTATGCCCGCCAATTCCTGGGGGGCTTGGAACGCCCTGATGTTGATAAGATTTCGGGTTTAAGTCCTGTTATTTCTATAGAACAGAAAACAACCAACCGAAATCCCCGAAGTACCGTTGGTACTATTACCGAAATTTATGATTTCCTTCGTTTGTTATATGCCAGGGCTTCAGAAGCCTTTTCCTATAATACCGGAGAGAAAATGGTAAAATACACCGAAGAGCAAATTATTAAACTTATCGCTTCAGGTTTCGACGGGAAAGCTTGTTATGTTCTTTCTCCGGTGATAAAAGGACGCAAAGGTCATTACAAAGAATTATTTGAGCAGATCCGAAAGAAAGGTTTTTTGCATGTTCGGGTAGACGGACAGGTAAAGGAAATTACCCATAGCATGAAAGTAGACCGATACAAGGCTCACTTTATCGAGATGGTAGTTGATAAACTTGTTATTTCGGAAGAAACCCTGAAACGACTCAAGGAATCAGTTCATACAGCCATGATTCATGGAAAAGGGGTGATAATGATTCTGGATAAAGCAACCGGCGATTCCCGTTATTTCAGTAAGCAACTGATGTGCCCCACCACCGGAATTTCCTATAACGAACCTGCCCCACATTCATTTTCGTTTAACTCACCTCAGGGTGCCTGTCGCCGTTGCAGTGGTTTGGGCGAAATTACAGAAGCTGACATTTCGAAAATAATCCCTAATCCGGCGTTAAGCATTAATAAAGGGGCTATTGAGCCATTGGGAGCACATAAAAACTCTGTAGTTTTCTGGCAAATAGAAGCAATTCTGCATAAATATAACTTCGACCTGAATACACCAGTGGAGGAATTCTCCGAAGAAGCATTAAATACCGTCCTTTATGGATCGGATGAATCGTTTAAACTTTTGCATTCTCCGGCAGGAACCTCATCCAATTATTTTTTAAGTTTCGATGGTATTGTAAATTATATCATCAGCCAGCAAAACGAAAATACTTCTAAAAAAGCGCAAGCCTGGGCCAATCAATTTATTAAAGAAGTGGAATGCCCCGAGTGTAAAGGTGCCCGTTTGAAAATGGAGAACCTTTGGTTTAAAGTGGACGGTAAGAATATTGCCGAACTTTCGGCTATGGATATACGAAAGCTTAAAGAATGGTTCGAAGGGTTGGAAGATCGCCTCTCTGATAAACAGCGGGCCATTGGCCGTGAAATTATCAAAGAAATCCGTACGCGTCTGAATTTTCTCCTGGATGTTGGCTTAACTTACCTTTCGCTCAATCTAAGCTCGAAAACCCTTTCGGGAGGAGAAAGTCAGCGGATTCGCCTGGCGACACAAATAGGCTCGCAACTGGTTAATGTGTTGTATATTTTGGATGAGCCAAGCATCGGGCTTCATCAGCGCGATAACCACCGGTTGATAGATTCGTTAAGGAAATTGCGCGATGCCGGTAACTCTGTAATTGTGGTGGAGCACGATAAAGATATGATTTTAGCAGCCGACCATATTATCGATATGGGCCCACACGCAGGCCGTTTTGGAGGTGAAGTGGTAGCTGAAGGGACTCCGGAGGATATTCTGAATTCCAATTCGCTTACAGCCCAATACCTGAATAATCAAAAGGCTATAATTATTCCCCAGAAACGACGAGAAGGTTCCGGTAAAAAATTAGTTTTAAAGGGAGCAACCGGGAATAACCTGAAAGAGGTTACAGTAGAATTTCCATTGGGAAAGTTTATTTGTATAACCGGGGTTTCGGGAAGCGGGAAGTCAACATTGATTAATGAAACATTGCAGCCTATTCTTTCAAAATATTTTTATAATTCGGTAAAAGACCCTTTGCCATATGCCGCCATTGAAGGAATTGAATTTGTAGATAAGGTAATTCAGGTAGACCAGTCGCCATTAGGACGCACTCCCCGGTCAAATCCTGCTACATATACCGGAGTTTTCAGCGATATCCGTAATTTATTTGCTATCACACCCGAATCAAAAATCAGGGCATATTTGCCAGGCCGCTTTTCGTTCAACGTGAAAGGGGGACGATGCGAATCGTGTTCGGGAGCCGGGGTACAAACAATAGAAATGAACTTTTTACCCGATGTTTACGTAGAATGTCGCGATTGCGGAGGTCATCGATATAACCGTGAAACTTTGGAGGTAAAATATAAAGGGAAATCTATCAGCGAAGTGTTGGATATGACGATTGATCAATCGGTAGATTTCTTTAGTGGCATACCTTCGATATCCAATCGTTTAGTCACCATTCAGCAGGTTGGACTTGGGTATATTAAATTAGGACAGCCTTCTACAACGCTTTCGGGTGGAGAATCGCAACGGGTTAAACTGGCATCGGAGCTTTCGAAACGCGATACTGGAAAAACGGTATATATTTTAGATGAGCCCACTACAGGCCTTCACTTTGAAGACGTCCGGGTTTTGTTAGAAGTACTGAATCAGTTGGCCGATCGTGGAAATACGGTTATAGTTATTGAGCATAATATGGATGTAATTAAAGTGTCCGATTATATAATTGATGTGGGAATGGAAGGGGGATTTGGTGGTGGCGAAATTATTTTTAGCGGCACCCCGGAAGATCTGATCAAGAATAAGAAAAGCTATACCGCTCAGTTTCTTAAGAACGAATTAATGAAATAGAATAATACACTATCGTATTATTTAGTAACAAATCAGAATATGTCAACAAGCGAAGAGAAAATCAGGAATGCATTTCAGGAAAAAACCTGGAACGAAATAAAGTCAGAAGATTCCTGGAGGATATTTAAGATAATGTCGGAATTTGTAGAAGGGTATGAAAAGCTTTCCCGTATTGGGCCTTGTGTTTCAATTTTTGGATCGGCAAGGTTAAATTCAGAGAGTAAATATTATAAATTGGCCGAAGAAATAGCTTTTAAGCTCACCCAATTTGGGTATGGAATAATTACAGGCGGAGGACCCGGTATTATGGAGGCTGCAAACCTGGGGGCCAAGCGCGGAAAAGGCCGTTCGGTTGGGATTAACATTGCCCTTCCATATGAGCAAAGCGCAAATCTTTTTGTTGACCACGATAAGCTTATTACGTTTGATTATTTCTTTGTACGTAAAACCATGTTTATGAAATATGCACAAGGTTTTGTGGTACTTCCCGGAGGTTTCGGAACTTTCGACGAACTTTTTGAGGCATTAACACTTATTCAAACCGAAAAAATAGGCCGGTTCCCTATTGTTTTAATTGGTAAAGAATATTGGAAAGGACTAGTGGAGTGGATCAAGGAATCGATGATGGAAGATGAGAAATGCATAAACCCCGACGATTTGGAGTTATTCCATTTAGTGGACGATCCCGATGAAGCGGTGGAGATTATCAATAATTTTTATTCGAAGTATATGTTAAGCCCTAATTTTTAAGGGTTATCAACATTTGCAGGAGTTATTAACAGTAAAAGGAAGATTTTATACGAATTGTTTAAATAATATCATATTTTGTTATATTTGTCTGCAATGATGAATTATTCAGCTAAACAAACCCATTCATGATACGCTTTATTTCGGCGATTTATCTGTTGGGAGCACTGGCAATCAATTTGCTCTTCCAAAGCGATGTGTCGCTTACCATGGATGTTGCTCCCCAAATAAATGCAGGAAGTGAATTATTGGTTCAGGTTTCCTTAAAGAAAAAGGATTTATCCGGCTTTTGTCGTTTTCAGCAAGAATTGCCTGCCGGATTTACTGCAACCTCTATAAATACTTCTAATGCCGATTTTACTTTTAAAGATCAAAAAGTCCGTTTTATCTGGCTTAAACTGCCAGATGAGGAGAATATTACCATCAGTTATAAAATCAGTTGCGACGAACGTCTTAAAGGTTCATTTAATTTAACTGGTAAATTTTCGTATATTGAAGATAATGAGCGAAAATCGGTAGATGTTGCTCCAAAGCAGCTTGTTATTGTTCCGTCCCCTAATATTAACCCAGCCATGCTAGTCGATGTTAACGACTTTGGCAAAACTATGACTCCGGGTGTTGCTGAAACTGATTTTGGCCGTATTGCATGTGTGCGCCAAAAGCCTGTTTGGTCGTCCGAGCAGAACGAGTATGTTGTTAATTTATTAGTTAATAAGGATAAACTTGAGAAATTTGCGAAAATTGAGGAATTAGTTCCTAAAGGATTTACTGCCTTAAATATAAATAGCCGAAACGGAATATTCACTTTTAAAGATGGGAAAGCGAAATTTCTTTGGATGAGTTTACCGGTAGACCCTTACTTTGTTGTTAGCTATAAATTGGTTCCTACTAATGGGATTACATCCGAAGCTCTTGCCATCAACGGAGCGTTCTCTTACATTGTCGACGATAAAACACAAAGTATTGCTGTTTTTGAACGGGAAACCAATCTGCTAACCATAAAACCGGAGGAGATTGCCCAGCTCTTGCGACCAGAAGTTATTCCACCGGTAGTAGTTGCTGCAGCAACGAAACCAACTACCAGTCCAACTGCACCCCAAACTTTAAATGTCCCTGAAAATAAAAATCAGGGGACTAATGTTGCAGCTAATAATACAGCTAAAGCTCCTGTAAATGTTATTACTCAAGCAAAGCCGATAGAACCCAAAACCGAAATAAAACAACCCATTCAAACTCAAGCTCAGGTTCCGATAAAGGAGGTTGCTAAACAGCCCGATACTCCTTCTTTTGTTACCAAGCCAAGAGAAACCGAAATTGCAGTGGTCGATAATGAAAACCTTAAACCAGGGAGTAGTGGTGTATATTTCCGAATTCAAATTGCTGCCGGGCATAAGCCTGTAAATATTAAATCGTATTTCCGGAAATTTAAGCTGGAGAAATCGGTTACGAAAGAAGATCACGAAGGCTGGATTAAATATTCAGTTGGTTCATTTGATGCATATAGAGATGCCCGCGACTACCGCGTACATCTATGGAATACAACTCCTATTACCGATGCTTTTGTTTCGGCCTATAACGAAGGCTCGCGCATAACAGTTCAGGAGGCATTGATGATTTCGGAGCAAAAATGGACAAAATAACACGGAATATGAAGTTTTCGACGCTGCTAAAATGGATTTCGGTGCTCTTGTTTACCTCTTTTCCATTAATATTGGTTGCTCAGGAAGACGAAGCATATTACGAATCCCTTCTGAAAGAAGAAGTGGAAGTTCTGAATCCGGTTTATAAACCAGTTATTGGAATTGGAACCGGGTATATGAATTTCTTTGGGGAAGTGCGGAACAAAAAAGTAAACCCACTTTCGGGTTCTCCAGCTTATAAAATTAACGTATCTACATTTATTGACAGCAAGCGCTACCTGAGAGCAAACTTCTTTTTATTATTAGGGAAGATGAATGGTGAAACCCGTTCTGCTGTTGATTCATTCAAAAATTTAAATTTTGAAACAGGTATTACCACGTTTGGAATTAACCTGCATTACGATTTTAAGCCCTTCATTAAAAAGGGGGCACTTGTAACACCGTTTATTTCGGTGGGCATCGAAAACGTGCAGTTTAATTCTAAAACCGATATGTTTTACGAACTTAACGGCGAAAAGCTACAATATCGCTACATGCCTGATGGGACTATCAGAAATAAACTAGGCGATATCGTTACCCGTGACCATAATTACGAAACCGATTTACGCGATCTAAACCTGAATGGTTTGGGGAGCTATAATCAAAGTACGTTAGCCATCCCCATTGATGCGGGTCTTGATTTTGCCGTATCCGATCGTGTAAATATGCGCCTGGGATATTCTTTTAATTATACGTTTACCGATAATATTGACAATATCAGCAGCAAAGCTACTACAGGAATTAAAGGAAACAGTATGAAAGATATGTTTGGGTTTTCGTACCTTACCTTTCATTTTGATTTGTTTTCGAGTCCCAAGACGATTACCATGCAGAAGTTATTTGCCGATGTCGAATTCGATTACTCATTTTACGGGGATAATGATAACGATTTGATTTTCGATGGATGGGATCAATGCCCTAATACTCCTCCAGGGGTTGAAGTTGATTCGACAGGTTGTCCGTTTGATGATGATATGGATGGTGTTGGCAATTATATGGATAAAGATTTGAAAACAAAGCCTAACGCGATTGTGGATAACGATGGTGTTGAAATTGATTCGGATAAGTTAGCTGAACAATTAACTAATCAACAAGCGATTAGCCGGTCGGAAGTAGAATCGTTCCTAATGATGCAGCGCGCCAGATCACGATACAATATGGGCAAGAGCGATATTCCAATTCCACAGCGTTATAAACGGTTTGACAAAGATAAGGACGACTATATTTCGTTCGATGAATTGCTGGATGCAATAGATGAGTTCTTTGATGAATCCCCCGACTTAAAAACTCCTCAGGATATTTACGAATTAAACGATTTCTTCTTTGCTCAATAGGACTTTCAACTATGTTTTAAGCCCTTAAAATATTCCTTAATCGTCCATTTGAAGGCTTTGTATCTTGCTAAGAAAACCCTTTTGTATTATTTGCAACTTTGCTACTAGTTATTGTATTATTCAACCTACAACACGTAACTTTATTACTACCTGCAACCTTGTAAACTGTTTTGTGATTTTCAACCCGCAACCTGTTTTGTATCTCCAACCCGCAACTTCCTCCCTACTTCTTAATCGCCCTGTCCATTTCGCGTTTGGCCTCTTTTTGCTTCAGGTCTTCGCGCTTATCGTATTCTTTCTTCCCTTTGGCAAGAGCAATTTCAAGTTTTGCCAATCCTTTTTCGTTCAAAAATATGTGAAAAGCAACAATAGCTAATCCTTTTTCCTTGGAACGCCTGTAAAGTTTCTCTAATTCTTTTCTGTTCAATAAAAGCTTGCGGTCGCGTTTGGGTATGTGGTTATTGAGGTTTCCCCAATAATATTCGGCTATATGCATATTCTTTACAAATAGCTCCCCTTTGCTGGTAAAAAAACAATAAGAATCGGAAAGACTGGCTTTGCCAAGCCGGATTGATTTTATCTCTGTTCCGCACAGTTGAATACCCGCAACAAATTTTTCAAGAAATTCGTAATCGTGCGATGCTTTTTTGTTTCGTATATTAACCTGATCACTCATAAAAAAATGTCACCTCAGTGAAGATGACAAAGCTATAAAGATTTGCTTAATTTTTGGACTTTTCAGTCAGGCCAAATTTACTATTATTGAAGAATAGGTTGTGCTATATAATTCATCCCGGTTTCGATAGTGCCAATAATCAGGCTTAAGATGGCATAAATTCCAATAATAATTAGAACAGAAACTACCACAAACCCAATTTTAGTTTGTTCGGGAGTTTTCAGAATTGGGCCAACTCCAAGCCAAAAAAGATAAATAGAATGTAACCCAAATATTCCTAATATTGGAAAATCGGGTAAAATACCCAAAAGACATGATGCCAGGAAGTATGATGTAAAAGAATAGGTTACCAGTTTAAAGGTCGCGTCGAGGTTTTTCTCAGTGCCAAAGCTTATTGTAAGTTCGTTGATGATTATTGAAGAAAGATAAACTAAGCCTAACGCAAGCGCAGCTGATAATATCGATTTTATCAGTATATACGAAAGTGAATAGAGCTGGAGTGTAAAAATGGCAGCCCCAATAAAAGAACAGATAGCTATTAAAACAATATATGGCAAAACATATTCTTTAATCAGTTGGCTACGGTTCGGGCTTTCTGCATCAATTTTAACCCACTCTTCTTGTGGATTTAGTATCAGATTTTTTGCCCGATTGAATAGGCTGTTAAAATTCATGTGCTACTATTTTGATTATTAACCTAAACAAAAGTAAGAAAAAATGAACCAAAACCTTACGATTTTCTATATTTAGCAGCAAAATGAAAGGTATATAAGTATGGTTCTGAATTCTCCAAATTTAATTGTAATTCTGGGGCCAACAGCTTCGGGAAAAACTTCTGTCGCCGCCAATCTTTCTAAAGCTATTGGGGGAGAGGTGATTAGTGCGGATAGCCGGCAGGTGTACCGGCAGTTAAATTTAGGTACAGGAAAAGATTACGAAGATTACCTTGTGGATGGGCAGGCTGTTGCCTACCATTTAATTGACATTAAACCTCCGGGATATCAGTATAATGTTTATGAGTTCCAGCAGGATTTTTTGCAGGTTTTTAAAGAAATTATCTTACGGCAAAAAATGCCAATACTTTGTGGTGGGTCTGGACTATACATTGAAGCTGCTATCAAAGGCTATAAACTCATTCAGGTTCCGGTAAATGAGTTTTTGCGAAAAGAGTTGGAAAGTAAATCCCTTGAGGAACTGTCAGTAATACTTGCAAAATATAAAAATCTCCATAATGTATCTGATGTCGATACGGTAAAACGCGCTATCAGGGCGATCGAGATAGAAGAATATTACCTGCATAATAAACCTGCTGAAGATAATTATCCGGTGATAAAACCATTATTAGTAGGGGTGAGGTTCGATAGAGGAGTGGAGCGGCAACGGATTACCGAAAGATTAAAGCAGCGTTTGGAGTTGGGTATGATAGAAGAAGTAAAACAATTACTTCACGAAGGTATTACTCCGGAACAACTCGTATATTATGGGCTCGAATACAAATTTGTTACCCTATATATTACCGGGCAAATTGACTATACCGAAATGTTTTCTCAGTTAAATACTGCAATCCATCAGTTCGCAAAGCGACAAATGACCTGGTTTCGGCGAATGGAACGTTCCGGGATGAAAATTCATTGGTTGGAGGGACACATGCCAATGGAACAAAAAATTGAAAAAATTAAATTGTTGTTGGCCCAAAGTTGAGGGAATCCTCGTTGACCTCAAAAGTCAGTTCTGTTTCGGGTAAAAATATGTATTATTGCATTTCAAACATTGGCTATGTCCTGGTTCAAAAAGCAAAAAAAGCAGTTGAATTTATTAGAAATGGTTCCATACCATTTAATTACCAATTATTCTGAAAACGAAAATTTAATTACCCTGTTGCTTCCCAAGTTTAAAAGTCCTGTAATGGCTAAATGGCTTCTTCCCGGAGAAAAATCGAAATTCATGCAGGTTAAGCTCGATGCCAATGGTTCCAGGGTTTGGAAGTTAATAGACGGGAAAATCAATGTGCAGGAATTGTGCGATGTTTTAAGGGCCTTATCTCCTGAAGAGCAGCAATTGCCTGATTTGGAAGAACGAACAGCGAAATTTATTTCTCAACTATATACCAGTCGATTTATCAAATTTAAGGAGGAAAAACTATGTCTATAGAAGTAAAACAATTAAACCCACAGCCTTTGTGGTCGATATTTGCCGATTTATGCGCTATTCCCCGTCCATCGAAAAGCGAAGATAAGGTGGTACAATATGTGCTTGATTTTGCTAAAAAGCATAATCTCGAAGCTATCAAAGATCAGGTAGGGAATGTTATAATCCGTAAACCTGCCACACCGGGTAAAGAAAAGGTTAAACCTATCATCTTACAAGCGCATGTAGACATGGTGCCTCAAAAGAATACCTCTACCGTGCACGATTTTCACACAGACCCTATTCAGGCATTTGTTGATGGCGAATGGGTAAAGGCAAAGGGAACAACGCTCGGCGCCGACAATGGTATTGGCGTAGCTGCTGCGTTAGCTGTTATGCAGTCGAAGGATTTAACGCACGGGCCATTGGAAGTATTATTAACCATCGACGAAGAAACCGGCATGACCGGGGCTTTTAATATCGAAGCCGGAGTTTTGAAAGGCAAGACAATGATAAATCTCGATTCGGAAGATGAAGGAGAACTCTATATTGGCTGTGCAGGCGGAATAAATACCAGTGCTAAATTCCAGGTTAATAAAGAAAAGGTAAGCGCAGATTTTAAATCCTATAAATTAAGCCTTACCGGTTTGCGGGGAGGCCATTCGGGACTTGATATCAATCTTGGCCGGGGCAATGCAAATAAGCTGATGAACAGGTTTCTCTGGAAAACCTCGCGTGAACTCGATATTCGAATAGCCGCCCTCGAAGGGGGAACTTTACGGAATGCTATTCCGCGAGAATCGTTTGCAACAGTGGTAGTTCCTTCTAAAAATATGGTAGCATTCGAAAAAGAGGTAGTTTCTTTCGAGAAAATATTTAAACTGGAACTCAGTTCAGTTGAGCCCGATTTGTCGTTTAAATGCGAAAGCGAAGCATTACCAACACATTGTTTGGATGTTGCGTCCCAGTTTAAGCTGCTTAATGCGGTGTATGCCATTCCTAACGGAGCAATGCGTATGATTGCAGAAATGCCGCAAGTTGTTGAAACATCAACGAACTTGGCTATTATCAAGATGAATGACACGGAAGTGGAAATTATGTGCTTGTTGCGCAGTTCAGTAGAATCGGCTAAACTGGATCTTGCTAATTCAATGACCGCTGTATTTGAATTGTCGGGAGCCTCTGTTGAGCATAGTGGTAATTACCCAGGCTGGAAACCTGATGTAAATTCCCCTATTTTACTTACTATGCAGGATGTGTATATGAAATATTTTGGTGTTACCCCTGAGGTAAAAGTTATTCATGCCGGTTTGGAATGTGGAATCATTGGCGATAAATATCCCGGAATGGACATGGTTTCGTTTGGCCCCACCATTCGTCACCCGCACTCGCCCGATGAAAAAGTAAACATCCCTACGGTTTCTAAGTTCTGGGATTTTTTGGTTGAAACGTTGAAATACGCTTAAATATAGTCTGAAGTCTGAAGTCTGAAGTCCGAAGACAGGAGATAGAAGACGGAAGAGGAGTGGCTTTTTAAAATTTTAGACCTTGGAAAGTTGAATGCAGAAGACTTTAGTCAATTGACGATGGTTTGAATGTATTCAACTTTTTTTGTGGAATTTACTGAATGAGCTACATTTCTAATAATTGTATATATTCGCAATCCAATAAACCTGACTTTCTATGGCATTCTCAAATGCAATTTCAACATTCCGAACAAACCTCCGGCAGAACTATTGGCTTCAGATTTTTATCGGAGTCTTTCTGGGAGTTTGGATTTCGACTCTGGTAGGAACATCCGATGTTAATAACTGGATACTTGAAAACACGTTGGTGTTCTTGTTTTTAGCCTTTCTGATTATTACTTTTAAGAGGTTTCAATTTAGCGATTTAAGTTATTTGCTGATATGCATTTATTTGTGCCTGCATGTTTACGGTTCGAAATATACTTATGCCGAAAATCCTTTTGGGTATTGGCTTCAGGATATTTTTCACTGGCAACGGAACCATTACGATCGCATTGTACATTATAGTTTCGGATTTCTTTTAGCTTATCCGCTGAGGGAGCTGTTTCTCAACTGGTTTAAATTTCCAAAGTTAGCTGCCTGGGCGCTACCAATCGAGGTAACTCTTTCGGTTAGCGGATTGTACGAACTAATTGAATGGGCTGTAGCCGATGTGTTTTTTCCTGCACAAGGAAATGCGTATTTGGGTACCCAGGGAGATATTTGGGATGCGCAAAAAGACATGTTCATGGCTACTCTTGGGGCGGTTGTTGCAACAACTATTGTATCGACCATTAAAGCAGCTATGAAGATTAAATAGTGTCGGCAAGAAAATGCCAATTTCTTCGTTACGCTCGGCAGAATAATACTCATTTACGAAAAGTAAACTCCCCTTTCTGACTTCGCAAGCCTTGAATTTAGCGTTTTCATATCCAACACAGTGTATTCTTGCAAGCACTAAATAGCCACTGCCTGTTTAGGAACCTATTTAACGAAACCGGAATCCCAGTTTTATCATAAACCGGTTATATTTTTCTGTTCTATCAACGGGACTGAGTCCCTGATTGCTCCATTCGTCATATTTGAAACTGATTTTTTGATTTCGGTACCCTAGGGATATTAAAACAGAATTATCGTTATCTAATTTCCATTCCAGTCCAAAACCGGTTGCTACCATAGACCCGCTGCCTGGCTTGGCATTTAAAAAATTCTCCACCCTTTCGGTCAGGAACGATTTCCCTCCCTGTAAATAAATAAAAGGAGAAATGGTTCGACCTGGGTAGTTAGCCCTGAGATCAATAAACAGCGGAATGGAAGTATATTCGATAAATTCAACCCCAATTCCGGCTCCCGCTGAAAACCATTTGGAGAATTGAAACCCATTAATCATGTTAATGCTCAAATAACTTTGCTTTTTTTCGCTTCCGGCCAAAAGTCCAATTTCTGTTAAGTTGTAGCCATTAATGGTACGATTAGCGCTTTTGGATAAACGAATTTTTCCGGAATCGCAAATCCAGAATGAGTCGATATCGGTTTGTCGGTAATGCAATATATCTCCGTAATTGTTTTGCATTTTGAGGGTGGAATCGTACGATAAAATATACCCGTTTACAATATTTCCGTTCTTTAAATAAACTTTGTATTCGTCTAATTTTTGTGCATGAATACGTTGAATGCCAAAAAACATTATAGCAAAAGCAATCGAAAGTTGAAGTAGTTTCATCGAAAGGTAGATTTGTTCTGGTAAAAGATGCAATCTGATAAAAAAGGTTGCGTCCGGGAAAAATTAAAGCGTTTAACGCAACCTTTGCAGGGGCCTCTCATCTATGGCATAGATCCCAAATTAATACGGAAACATATGAAAACAAAAGTTTTATCAGCATTTAACCTTATTATGGTTGCTGTAATCCTTGCTTTTACCGGATGTAACGACGAAATAAGCGAAAAAACATTGGTGGCTGAACCAGTATACATGTCGTACGATGATTTGCGGGCTTCGGTCAAAATCGATGTCCCTGAAGAAATTTCGGAACCCGGAAAAATATATTTCAAAGACAGTTACATTTTTATTAACGAGATACGGAAAGGGATCCATGTAATTGATAATTCAAATCCGGCTTCCCCTAAAAAGATCGCGTTTATCAATATCCCTGGAAATGTTGATATGGCAATTAAAGCAAATATGCTTTTTGTAGACAGTTATGTAGATTTAGTTGCATTGGACATCTCGGACATGTCGAACATAAAGGAAAAGGCCCGTGTTAAAAATATTTTCCCATACCTGCTATCTCCTCTGCCCGAAGATATTATTTGTCAAACCAACGAAGTAAATAATAACCTGGGAGTGGTAGTCAATTGGGAGGTTAAAAAAGTGAGCAGGGAGGGTTTGAATGGAAATTCTAATGCCCAGCAAATGAGGTTTTATGAAGCGAGTGGTTCAAAGGATTTTATAGGATTAGCGGGGGCGCGAAATGCATCGGTAAACAGTGGCGGCGGGCCAACTGGTATTGGAGGTTCTATGGCACGGTTTACAATTAATGAAGATATTTTATATATGGTCGATCAAAGCACGTTGAGAATACTAGACATCAGCTCGCTGACCAATCCAACCCTGCTGGCAGAGAAAAGCATTGGCTGGAATATAGAAACCCTTTTTCTGTATAATAACAAACTGTTTTTCGGGACGCAAACGGGAATGATAATTTATAGTGTAGAAGCACCATCCAGTCCTGTATTTTTAAGTCAGTACAGCCATTTTAAAAGCTGCGATCCTGTGGTTGTTGAAGGCGATAAAGCGTATGTTACTTTACGCGGAGGAAATCGGTGCGGCGATTTGGAAAGTCGGTTAGATATTCTTGATATTTCGAATGTTGCTTCTCCTAAATTATTGTCATCTACGTTACTTACAGAACCTTTTGGACTAGGGATTGATAAAAGTACGCTGTTTGTGTGCGATGGTTCTGCGGGTTTAAAAGTATTCAATGCGAGCGATCCGTTGAAAATTGCAGAAAATAAACTGGCGGAATTTAAAAATATCAATACGTATGATGTAATTCCTGTTAATGGAATTTTGATACTTATTGGGAAAGACGGGTTTTACGAATACGATTATACGAACTTAAAAGATATTAAACAGCTTAGTCATATTTCTATAAAAGCAAAATAAGTAGCTATTTAATCCTTTCTTTTGCTTCTTCCAGGGTCGATACAAATAGAATCTTTCCGGTTTTGTTGCTTTCGTAAATAAAGTCGTGTAGGCTTTTGCTTTTAAATTTATTGAAATCGCCCACAATGGCCAGGTGCATTTGATAGGTGGAGAATTTTTGAAGTATTTCTCCGGCAATTTTTGTGCTTAAATCAAAAAAATCCGGACTGAGGTTATTTTCATGAATTATCATTCCGGTGGCTCCAAGATAGTATGCGTTACCCAATACGTCCAGAGCATCATCAAGTTCGCTGATAACAAATGAATCTGATACTATTTCAATTATCGTTTTGTTGTTTATGGTGTGGGATATTAGCTCCATGGAATGTGTTAATAGGTAGTTGATTGAAGGAAATTTAAAATTCGGGAACACTTTAAGAATCAGTTTTATCCTTCCTTTCCTTCTTTTAGCATCCTGTAAATTGTAGCAACGCTTATATCTAATTTCTCGGCTACCAGTTTGGTGTTATTATTATATTTTTGAAGGTACGAATTCACTACCCGTAAATCGAATTCGCGAAGCGATAATCCGTCATAAAGCAGGTCAGGAACCGAATTCGGAGGGTTTAACATGATATTGTTGGTGTCGATTTCTTGTGTATCGGCAAGGGTTACGGCAAGTTCAATGATCGACTTAAGCTCCCTGATATTCCCCGGAAAATTATACCGTAACAGTTTATTGCTCGCCCCATTACTCAATGTTTTAAGGGCAAGGCCGTTTTCGTTGCAAAAAAGTTGTATAAAATGCTTTGCAAGGATGAGAATATCGTTTCCCCGATCGCGTAAGGGCGGTAATTCAATGGGGAGGCCCAGTAGCCGGTAATAGAGGTCTTGACGGAATTTTCCATTGCGCGATTCTTCGAGCAGGTTTTTATTGGTGGCTACTATAATCCTGCAGTCTGTACTTATCGCTTTGTTGCTTCCAACGCGGGTAATTTCTTTTTCCTGAAGCGCCCTTAATAATTTTGCTTGCAGCGAAAGTTCCATTTCGGCAACTTCATCGAGAAATAGGGTTCCACCATGAGCTTCCTCAAATTTTCCGATTCGTTGAAACGAGGCTCCTGTAAAGGCTCCTTTTTCATGGCCAAACAATTCGCTTTCGATTAATTCGGATGGTATTGCGGCTACATTTACTGCCACAAAAGTCTTGGCACTGCGATTCGAATTGTAGTGAATTGCTTTTGCCACTAATTCCTTACCGGTACCGGTTTCTCCGTTAATAATTACCGAAATATTTGTACGGGTAGCCTTATCGATTAAATCGAAAATATTTTTTGTGGCTTCGCTGTTTCCAACGATGGTGTTCTGAAAGCTGTATTTTTTCTGAATTTCCTTGCGGAGGGTCGATATTTCTTTCTTTAGGTTTAAGCCTTTGCGGATATTGGCAATGGTGTTTAAAAGCCGTTCTTTTACATCGTTCGATTTAACGATATAGTCGTATGCTCCCTCTTTTAAAAGCTCAACTACCACTTGTATGTCGTCTTGTTCCGAAACAAGAATTACATGAATGTCGTCGTTTTCGTTTTTAATACGTTTGAGAATGTCGATACCATTCATATCGGGTAAACGATAATCTAAGGTTACCACATCGGGAGCTTTGTTCAATGCCAATAAAAAATCGTGCGCGTTGAGAAATGATTCTACTTCATAATCGGGATTTAGCGATAAGGTATGTACCAGAAGCCGGTTGTACCATTCGTTATCTTCAACAACAAATATTTTTAACGGTCTTTCGGTCATAGGTGTAATTTGCTTTTGAGGTTATGGATTTTGTGTTTTAAATATTTAACCAATATATTGTTAGTGTAATAATTTATAAATACAATAATCATCGGTCTCTAATACAACAGGCAGTTTCATCGGCATGGCAACACCAAATGAGTTCTTCAAAATTACAATATATTTCAGTCCTTCTTCCTTCAATGTTCGAATGTATTCTGCATTATTTATCTGTTCGTTCAATTCAGTCCATCCTTTTCGGTGAGCAAAATACATGGGAGTTGGATATTGACCACTATTTATAAGGATCAGGTCTTCTTTTGCCGACACTTTATTTAAGTCATTTTCTAGGTTAAGCAATGCAAGTTCTTTTTTATGAGTCCTGAAGTCGTGTTGCTGGTTGAGAATGCCTTCAATACAAATAGCCAGTAATATGATAATTGCAATTTTATGATTATTGATTAGGCTTAATCCGTATCCGGCAATAAGCGCCATAACCGGCACAAAAGGGATAATATAATATGAATGGTGCGAAAACGTATTTCCGGCTTTTAGTACTATTATTGAAAAACTAAGAAAACTTAGCAGAAAGACATATCCCAATAGTTTGTTCTTTTTTCGGATAATCTGAACTGTTCCCCAAACAAAAACAATAAATCCACTATATTTTAATGCTTCTTCATAGAATTTCTGCAAGGTTAGGGGAAAACTATCTGCAATTTCGTTCATGCCAATAAAAAAGCTTTTCCCCATAAAGAAATGCCAAAAGCCATAATCTTCTACTAAATGAGGAACCCAATAAAAATACCAATAGACACAAGGGATAATGGCAACTATTGAAGTTATTATTAAAATTATTTTTCGATTGGCTAAAACATGCTTGCTGCGAAGGGAAATTAAAAATATAGCTAATAAATATGCAGCAGGAAGCTTAGATAAGGTGCCAAGCATTATTAACAATAAGTAAAATAATAAATTTAAGTAGTTTCTTTTAAGGGGATTGTAATCTAAATAATTCATGCCATAATAAATGCCAGCCAATACGAATGACATGGAAAAAGTGTCGGGCATAATTTTTCGGGAATACGAGAACCAGATAGAACTGAGTAAAATTAAGGTTGACAGAAAGGCGATTTTCTCTTCGAAATATTTTTTAAGCAATTTGAAAAAATAGAAAATTCCGATACTTGAAATTAAGAGGTTAATAAGTCGACCGTACCAATGCTGATAGCCAAAAATTAAAGAAAATAAGTAGATCAGATAATTCAGGAAGGGGAATTCCATTCCGGTGATTCCGGTTTTGTTTCCGGCAAAATCGACGCGGGGATAGAGGATGTTGTTATCGGTTTCGAGGAAATTTCGGGCTACCATGGTAACTGTGGTTTGACGCCAGTTATGTGCAATTTCCAGTGGAGGGTTTGTTATGCCAATTAACCGAATTACAAAAAACAGAAAAATCCAAAATCGAATATCGCCGAGCAAGAAAAGCCTTTGTTTCACAGGGAAGTTGGCTTAAGTTGACGCTCAATAAACGCTATAATAGTGGAAGCTTCCAACTCTATTAAACGATTTTTTTCAAGAATGGCAGATGAATTTTCGTTTTTTCGAGCCAGGGTTTCAATT
>JAIFLU010000015.1 GCA_020048915.1 Bacteroidota bacterium
AAGAAATTGTGAAATCTGAAAACGAAATTCCTTATGATAAGGACGATTATCCGGATGGGTTCAATCCGGAATTGTATGAATTAGAAAAGCCCCGGTAGGAGGCTTTTTTTGTTCATTATTGCTCATTTATTACTAAATCTGGGTTTTGTGAGACAAATACAATTCAATTTATAACAAATTAAGTTTTTTCAAGCTTTCCTGTTTGATATTCTAGAATTAGCCGATTTCTACATTTTGTTTCTACTTTAAATCGAACCAGAGAGCTGATATTTACTGAGGCTCCACCTAAGTTAAATGTTTATTAATCATTTCGAGCAATAACTCTTGTTTTGTAGGTTTACAAATATAATCAATACAACCGGAATCTATTGCCTTAAATATTTCATCTTGCGCCGCATAGGCAGTTTGAGCTATAATTTTAAGATGGGGTTTTTGCTTTCTTATTTGGCGTGTGGCTTCGTAACCGTCAATATCGGGCAATCGAATATCCATTAATACCAAGTCGACAGTTTGTTGAGTTGCAATTTCAACAGATTCCTTTCCATATATTGCATGTAAAATTGTCAACCCTTTATCGTTCAATATTTCTTTCAGGTATTCGGCATTGTAGATGTCATCTTCTACAATAAGAATAATTTTATTACGAAAACTGTAATCGTGCAGCGCATCTGAAACCTTGGTTTCTGGCTGTATTTCCTGCGATTTTTCACATGGAATTACGAAAGAAAATGTACTGCCCTTGCCGATTTCAGATTCGATAAACATTTCGCCTCCTAGTAAATTTACCAAACCTCTTACAATTGACAACCCCAAACCTGTGCCTCCATATAAACGGTTTGAGCCATGCTCAACCTGAGCGAAACGTTCAAAAATCATTTGTTGCTTATCGTATGGGATACCAATACCTGTATCGGATACAAAAAACAGGAGGTTTTTATTTTCATCGAATTTGCAACCGCCTTCTATTTTGCCAGTTTCGGTAAACTTAAAAGCATTGCTTATAAGATTGATAAAAATTTGTTTCAATTTCACTTTATCGGTTACAACTATCATTTCCGAAGGTTCACAAAAAGCCTGGAGATCGAATCTTACATGTTGTTTGCCAATTCTTTTCTGATGTTCCGTAAAGAATATTTTGAGTTCATCAAATAAAACATTTAGATTGCACTCTTCCTGAATTACAGATAACTGACCCGATTCAATTTTGGCAATATCAAGAATGCCGTTTATGATATCAAGTAAATCGTTACAGCGTAGGTTTATGATTTCAGAGAATTTTTCGAGTTTAGGCTTGTTGTTATAGTGTTTAACGAGTAATTCAGAGAAACCCATAATAGCGTTCATGGGGGTCCGTATCTCGTGGCTCATATTTTGCAAAAAAGCTGTTTTGAGGCGGTCGCTTTCTTCAGCTTTTTCTTTGGCTGAAATTAATTCTTGTTCTATTTTTTTTCTTTCCGAAATGTTGTGGTAATTCCCTAAATATCCCTTTATATTAGGATCTTGCAATAAATTTACCACAGTAATTTCGATTGGACAATAACTCCCATCCTTATTTCGATACCGTAATTCGATTGTACCACTGGCATTAGGTTCGTTGGCAAGTGACTGAATAAATTTCTGACTGGCCTCCAAATCTTCCGGATGCACATTGTCCCAGGTGGAGTTACCGACAACATCTTCAGGTTTCCAGCCAAACCATTTTTCGATATTGGGGCTTTTGTATCTGTTAATTCCGTCTTTGTCAATAATAACTATAACATCGCCAATATTGGAAACCATTTTATTTTTGATGGCTTCACTATTTTGTAAGGCATCCTCAGCTAACTTTCGTTCGGTAATGTCCTGTATTGCCCCAAACATTCTGACAGGCTTCCCCTGCTCATCGTACACAAGTTCACCGGTACCCTGAACCCAGCGTTCTGCGCCATTGTTAACACGGTTTATTTTATATTCATGGTTGAAAGAAATTCTATTCTTAATAACGTATTCGTGATAAGCAACCATTTCTTCGCGGTGGTCCGGATGGATAAAGCCAGCCCAACCGGCTATTGTATGAGGATAGGTTTCGTCAATACCGAATATTAGGTAGAATTCGGGCGAGCATACCCATACACTTTTATCCAACTCAGTAACATTCAAATTTGTTGAATACGAACATATATGTGCCACAGATTGCGAATTGAGCATCATCTCCTGGCTTTTACGCAAGGCTTCTTCTGCCTTTTTGCGATCGGTTATGTCTTGAAAGAAACCAAATATTCTACGGTTTGCTAAATCAATTTCTCCAATGGTATGAACATGTCGAAGGTTGCCTTTTGCGGTTATAATTTTCAGATCCAGATCAAAAGACTCATTAAACTCAATTGCCCGTTGTACCGCGTTTTCAATTATGGGCTTACAATCAGGGGTATAAAAGTTAATTCCGTTCTCAACAGTGTAATCATAGTTAACATCAACTTCATAAATACGGAATGTTTCTTCCGTCCAGATTTGTTTTAAAGTATCAATATTAAATTCCCATCCGCCAACTTTTTCTATCTGCTCGGAATCAGAAAGTAATTGTTTGGTTCTTTTCAAAGTTTCTTCGGCCTGTTTGCGTTCGGTAATATCTTCAAACACGGTCACAAACTGGTTTTTCTTATTGCAGAAAGCACTTACTTTATAATACTTATTAAGTTGTTTTGAATAATTCTCGAATACTTCCGGAATACCAGTCAAAGCAACCTTTCCATAAGTTTCAATCCAGTATTTCTCTGTTTCTGGCAAAACTTCAAGAATGCTTTTGCCTAACACTTGCTTTGCATTAAGGCCAGTTAATCTTTCGAAGGCAGGGTTCATTTCAAGAAAGCGGGAATCAATTGGATTCCCGCAATCGTCACATATAATTTCGTGAAGAGCAAATCCTTCCATCATTTCGGAAAATAAGGAGCGGTATCTGCTCTCACTCACCCTAAGTGCCTCCTCGGCTAAATATTTTTCTGTTACATCCGAAAAAACCAATACCACACCACTAATTTTCCCTTCCTTGTTTTTGATGGGTGCAGCGCTGTCGGCAATCTGGTATTCGGTTCCGTTTTGGGAAATCAATACGGTATGGTTGGCAAGTCCTACAATTTCGCCATTTTCCAATACTTTTTTAACCGGGTCGGCAACGGTATTCCGGGTTTCGGAATTTACTATTTTGAAAACTTCGGGCAAGGGTTTGCCCAAGGCATCGGTATTTTTCAACCCGCAAAGCTTTTCGGCAATGGGATTCATGTTGACAATCAACCCGTTTATGTCGGTCGAAATTACCCCATCGCCAATGGAATGGAGAGTAATAGATAAATTTTCTTCGTTTTTACGCAAAGCATCTTCTGCCTGTTTGCGCTTGATGATCTCGCCAATCATTCGCGCAGAGGCCATTAGTCGCTGTTTGGCCAGATCAACAATATAAGGTGGTCGCGATTCGTACTTCATTGCGAGGGTGCGCAAGTCTTCGTAACTGACCATGTAATTGGTTGCCAGTTCCCGAAGTTTTTTTTCATCACGTGGCGGCTCCCCATATCCAAAATTAATTGCACCAACAATCTCATCATCAACGCGAATTGGTAGGGCATAAAGTCGAATCCCACCATCACATTCAAAGTCTGTAGGCTGACCCGTATCGATAGCTGTCTTCGATGCTCTCGACCAGCATGATTCATGACAATGCCACCGTCCGCAATCCAGTGCCTTGCGGTTATCGGTAGTGTCGCAAATCGCGCGTGACGCAGCATCCATAAAGCGGCACCAACCGGAGGAGAAGATCCCCAGTGCGTAATCGCCGTTTTTTTCATATACCGCCGAGGAGGTATTGAGCAGGTTGAGATAGTCGCCCGCTATGTCGGTCAGAATTGGCTCGCCCACCGAATCGAGAATGAGCCGGCAGGTGTTGAGTTTAACAAGATCGCCGTATGGTGGAATGTAGGCTTGTTTCTGTTCTTCTTGTACTTGAGGACTGCTGGTCAACAGCCATTCAATGCGTTTGAGTTCCTGCTCTGCCTTTTTGCGCTCGGTAATATCCTGTAAAATGCAATGTGTTTGTTTAAACTCTCCGTTTAAATCATATCCTATTTTGCCATCAAAAGCGATAAATAAAACCGTTCCATCTTTATGCACCATTTCAAATTCGCTGTGAATATGCCCCTGAGCTTTAAAAACAGGAAACCGGTTGCGGAACCCATCCTGAAAAGCGGGAGTAAGGAAGTCGCCAAACCATTTGCCAATAACTTCTTCGCGATCATATCCCAGGGTGTCGAGCCACTTTTGATTTACCTCAATGAAATTTCCGTCAAAATCGAGCGACTGATAGCCCAGCGGCGCTTTATTGAATAAAAGCTGGAAACGTTCTTCGCTTGCCCGCAATGCATCTTCAGTAAGCTTATGCGAAAGTAAATCCGATTCGATTGTTGCTTTTAAGGAATTATGCGCTTGCTGCAATTCCTGTAACTCTTTTATGAGTTCTTCCCGGGTTTTATTTAGGCTATCCATTAATTAGGCTTATTTGGCAATTATATAAAGTTAAACAATACTAATAATAAAACAATTCCAGAGGTGTTTGCGTGGTGTTAAAATATTTACTATTCTATTTTTGATTTTAAAGACGTTAGGGGAAGTTCATACTTCCATCTGCTTAATAAAGTTATCCAATGTGCATAATGTATGGGTAGTTACACACAATCTGGGTTTGGTGAGACACTTACATATTAACCTAATCAATTATCCAAGCTAAGGCAAAGAGATATCATTCTCGTTTAATAATTCTCCATTTTTATAAAGTTCATAAGTATACGATGGCCTTTCAATGCCTGTATGTACAATTATGAACATTCCAAGTTGATAATGAAGATTATTACCAAACGAACTTGAAGTATATGCTTTAAGCTTGATTCTATCAAAATCATTATATCTCTGGTTGGTTGATTTCTTTACCTAAAGGATGAGGTAAAACCCCCTTAGAGGATTGTTGTTTGATATCAAATATAAAATATTTTCGCAGAAGGTGAAATTAAGAATATTTAATATTAAATTCCTTAATTTCAGGGACGGGATTTTATATTAAATGTGTAATGTTCATCTTTCATCTTAATTTTCCTTGAAAAGGAAGTGCTACCAGTTAATATAATTAGCATTGCAGTATTAAGGAAGGACTTCAAAAGTTAGTAAAGTTAAATCCTTTTATGTTGTTTCTTGATATGAAATTTGCTAAATTCATGCATCTTAACCTTACAATACTTAAATGAGAACACAGTATAAGCTATTGATTATTATACTAATTAATTTCTTTACTCTCCTAGGGCTTGCAATAATGCTTCATAACTTTCAAAGCAAACAAAAGGCTATGCTCCTTGAATCTTACAACGTTCAATTGAGTAAAAATGTGGATAATCATATTCTAGTAGGCTCTAATACACTACACCAGGTTGCCAACGATTATACCTTTTGGGACGATATGGTAAAATTCGTGAGTACGCACGATCAGGATTGGGCGAAAGAAAACATAGGTACCATGATGACTAACTTTAAATTGGATGCCGTTTGGGTTTATGATACACTTAGTAATAATTTCTATTTTGAAAAGAATGGGCCATACAATGGGCCAATTAATATTCCTGGAGGTTTAGAAATCATTGAAACCTTAAAAACTACAAAGTTTATCAAAACGCACGTTTTATACGAGAACAGTGTTGTCGAAATTATTGGTGCTACAATACACCCCACTGACGATCCGGAAAGACTTACAGAGCCAAAAGGATTTTTCCTTATCGCCAAAGTATGGGACAGAAGCTATCTTGAGCGATTGGAAAAGTTTACAGAAGCTCATTTAACCGTGGAAAAGAGCCTAAACTCGCAAATTAAAAGTGAGGTTATGGTAATCTACAATCCGATACTGAGCTGGGATAATAAAACTATTGGATACATCAGAATTGAGAAGGAATCTTTAATATGGGAGGAATTTGGTAAAACATCCCAAAAAATGATTGGTCTTATTGTAGTTTTTGCCTTGGTTACTCTTATAAGTTTTACTTTCTTTTCTTCCTTATGGGTAAATAAGCCATTGCGACTGATTGAAGATCTGTTAATATCGCCTGATATAGTTAAATTAAGGAAGCTTAAAACTTACAGCATAGAATTTAATAAGATCCGCAAGCATATAGTAAAATTCTACAAAACCAATAAAGATTTAGAATTGGCAACGGAAAAGGCAGAAAAAGCAAATAGGATAAAAACTAATTTTCTCGCTAATATGAATCATGAAATAAGGACTCCCTTGAATGGAATACTTGGTTTTTCAGAACTACTCTTTATTGTTGGAAATACACATCCCAAAAGTGTAAAATATATTGAGCTTATTCGCAAATGTTGCAATTCCCTACTTCACACAGTTGACAGTATATTAGATATTTCCCTTGTTCAAGCTAAAGAATTAGAACTTTACAAAAAGACTTTTTTTATTAACAACTTTCTAAATGAAGTTAATGCCAAATTTGGGAATGTTGTTGAAAATGAAGGGAAACATATCTCAATAAGCATTGTTAAAATTGAAAATGATTCAGAAGTGCTTTATAATGACATTAATATGTTACACAAGGTAATGTACTATTTAATGGATAATGCAATAAAGTTCACCCATGAAGGGAGAATAGAAATAGGATGTTTCAATAACATTGAGGAGTATATTTTTTATGTAAAAGATACCGGAATTGGCATAAATTATAGCGACCAGGACTTTATATTTGATTATTTCCGCCAGGTTGATGAAAGCTCGACCAGGAGTTTTGGGGGCAATGGCTTAGGATTAGCAATATCCAAAGGAATAATAGAAGAACTGGGAGGGATAATTTGGGTACATTCTGATCCAGGAGTTGGATCCACATTTTATTTTTCTTTACCTGCCCACATTTCGGAATTTATTTGAATAACTTCTCTTCAAGGCTAGTGAGAAGAATGTTTACAAAAACAAAAAAACCGTGAAATACTGATGAAAAACGAGCAAAATGCGAGGATAGACTGAGAGTTTGACATTCAAAATTATCTTGGCCACAAATTTCCCTTGTAATTTATTATCAATACTGGAACTGCATAACGTTCTTCCTTTCAAGGATTTCAATATAATGGAAGAACTAAAGAATAATGCACTCTTCTCCGATATTTTTGTTTCAAAAAAAGTATTAACAAACGGTCGTTTTGTGAGAAGTAAAGCATACTTCAAAACTTTAAAATCAGGGATATGCAATAAAAAAGGGCATATAAATATAAATAAGCCTTTTACTAAATATTGAAATATGCAATTTATACTGGCCTTGTAATATTGTTTATGTAAAAAATAATATATACCTTTGGTGAAAAGTATATATACTTTTCACAACAACAAATTCAATTATATATCTAATCGACAAATAAACAGATATGTATCTAAAGTGGTTATCATAATTTCATTTTGTTTCTGTAGTATATATTTTACCATATTTACTTCATTTGAGTTGCATTGTGATTAATATTTATCATTTTATAAATATTTCCTTTAAAATGGTCGAACATATTTGCAAATATCAAAATAAACATATAACTTTGCATGTGTAAAGTATATATACTTTACACATTAATAATATATGGTTCGTACAAGATTTTATAATGCCGAAGGTTATATTAAGACCTTTTTCAAGACTTCAACCAAAAAAGTATATTCCATTCAACAGTTAAACTTAGTGTTTGATAAATATAGAGATGCTTGGAAGTTGCCTGTTAGTATGAATTCCAATAAATTCATTGAAAGGCTTATTAAACGCGAGATTTTGAAAAAAAAAATACTTGAATTTGATGGTTATTTACAGGATAAGGAAATCTATCTATGTGATGATGCTAATATTTTTGAAATGGCTTTAGTCTTAATTAATAAATCTTATTTATCTCACTACACCGCAGCTTATTTAAATGGATTAACAACACAAATTCCAAAGATTGTTTACCTTTCATTTGAACAAGGTAATAAGCTTGGAAGAGATCATTATCTAGAACAAAAGGCTATTGATAATGCATTTTCTAAACCTCAGAAAATGTCTAATACAAAGACCATTATAGATGACTATGCAATTCTTATTCATAATGGGATGAATACAAACCGAGCCGGAGTTTATTCAAATGATGAGTATTCTCTTACAAACATTGAAAGAACATTAATCGATATTGCGGTTAGACCAAGCTATGCTGGTGGAGTTTTGTCTGTATTAGATATCTATAAAAATGCTGTTGAGAAAGTTTCTATAAATAAATTAGTGGCAATTCTTAATAATATCGACTTTATATATCCTTACCATCAAGCGATTGGTTTTTATCTTGAAAGGGCTGGAATTGAAAGCAAAAAACTTGATCAATTGAGGAAAAAGAAAATGGAATTCGACTTTTACCTTGCTTATGATATGCAAGAAAAGGAATATTCACAAAATTGGAAAATATATTATCCTAAGGGAATGTAAGACCATCAAATTTGTTTACAACAAACTCAAAATAAAAATCGAAGCTTTGTAATGCAACCTTGGATGATACTGTAGTTTTAACATCCTCCCAAGCATTAGCATAGAGGGATTTGCTATTTTTTATTTCTTTAATATAATCTAAAGGTACTTTTTTTGCCGAGAAGATATGTTTTAATAATTCAATATTGGATTGCGAAGAAGGGGCAATATTACAGGCATTCATAATGAGATGAATATCATAAAAATCTTTAGCTCTTCCTGTTTTTTCAGTTGCGGATTTAATTATTCTCTTATAATCTGGTAGTTGTTGGCAAATCGCGCGTACTTTTTCAAAAACAATCATCTCTGATGTATATACATAAATCTTATAGCCGTCTACATGAACTTCTTGTTTGTGGTCAACATATTCATATTTACTAAATTCCAAAATCATTTTACTTGAATGACTTGGATAGATTGGAATAGCGTTTCTCCTTAGAGTATCAATATTATCTTTATTTTTATCATAGAAGACCTTTTCAACTACTTTAAATTCCACCATATACCCTCCCCAGAAATCAGCAAGATCCTTAAGTACGGTCTCTGGTCTGGAGAAGTATTTAAAATCAATTATTACATAACTATGCTCAAGAAAGGTTTGTTTTAAAACTTCTTCAATTCTTTTAAATACTAGTAATTCTTCGAAATCTCCATTTATTATTGAATAGTCTAAATCGTACGATGCCCTTGATACTGAATTAGCAGTTGTATATAATAAATCTATCGCATTTCCTCCTTTTAAAACTAGAGCTTCAACTAATCTATCGTCTGAGGCAAGTGCTATAATTGTTAATCGTTTGATTTTATTAACTAAATCAATATCCATTTTATAAGTATGCTTAGATGGAATTAAAAAAATTAATGAGATGAATTGACAAAGGTATTATTTTTTCGAATTAGCACGTATAGAACCCTATTCACCCATATGGTAATCCATTTCTTGATATTTCAGAGCGTGGAAAGCTTAAAAAATCCAATCCCCCTCAGGGGGTTAGGGGGAACATAGCATTTTTTCTTATTTATTAAGATCTATATCCTGGGCGTTCCGGCCAAAGATGTATTTATATCAATTGTGTCTGGCCGTCGCTACGTTTCAGGCTCCATTTCATTGCGGCCTCCTCGTTCCTGTGGTGGCTCCCCTTTCACATCGCTAACGCGGAGCTCCGTTCGAGAGTCTGCAACAAACAATAAAGGTCTGGTTTCACAACCAGACCTTTATTCTAACCAACAAATTCAAATTGATTATTACTTGAATTTAGGTCGTAAAGTAAATAATATTTTGAAAATCATCCAATACCCCTCCCCTTCCTTGGTTTACAACCTTTTTTGCAAAGTTACCCCATTGTCCGGAAACGCGACAAGGAACTTCGGCATAAAGCCACTCCCATGCTGTCCGTTATTTATTCCGATCCTCCTTGCGCTTATTCCTTTCAATGGAGTGGAGTCCTTAAGCAAAAAATTGTAAAACCATTTAATTTTTAGCTTATGAAAACTTCATCTTTCCAAACAGAATTAAACTTTTCAATCGTATCTGAAGTTGCCCTTGTTTACAAGAATCGTGTGAAACCGGCAGATCGTCCACAAATTGACGCTTCTGCTTCAGCGTATAAGATTTTTAGAGATACCTGGGATCACACATTTGAACTTTGCGAGAGCTTTCGTCTAATGCTCCTAAACCGTTCCAACAAAGTTTTGGGGATAACCACCATTTCTACCGGAGGGCTAACAGGTACTGTGGTAGATGTTCGCTTGATCATGCAATACGCTTTAAAGGGGAATGCCAGCAGTTTAATAATTTGTCATAACCACCCATCGGGGAACACTAAACCGTCCGAAAACGATATCCAGGTCACCCGCAGAATTAAAGCGGCAGGAACGCTCTTGGATATCAATCTAGTCGATCATTTAATCTTAACCCCTGACAATAAATATTTAAGTTTTGCAGATGAAGGCCTCTTATAGAGGCTTTTTTTGTTATAAAATTCCCTTGCCTTTAATTCCGCCTGAATACACTTGCCCTTGGTCGTTACCATTCCATATACTCCTTTTTATCCCTTTCTTTTCAACGGACTTACTTCCTCCCCCCATGAGTTCCTTTCACCCTTTCGCCGCCGAAAAATAACATAGCCCAGGTCGCCATGCAACACCATAGCAAGTGATTGCCCTAAGCCTTCCGGACAGAATTTTCATAGGAATGAAGTTTTGCTGTCCAAAAGGCCAAGGGCAATCAGTGTTGTCATGGCGACCAGGGCCATGTTTTGGTTTTTTCTTGGCGAAACGGCGAAGGAACTCATTAAACGAGGATGTATTAAGTTCTTTGAAATACTGGAAACGAAAAAAGGGAGCAAGGGAAAAGCTAACTCCCTCGGGGGAATACAAATTGGCTCAACAAGCTCTAAAATCTAATGCCAAGGATATATATCAGATAATCAATTAAATATGTTCCACGTGGAACCAAATAACTAAATATCAAATAGATGTAACATTTTAAAGACTCGCTTATGAAATCATATTATTTTAAGGATTGCAAAAACATTGAGGAAGTCAAGACTCTTTACAAACAATTGGCTTTAAAATACCATCCCGACAGGGAAGGCGGCAGCACTGAGATAATGCAGGAAATTAATGCTGAATACCGCAGCATTATTAAAAATCCCAGGTTTAATTTTTCGCAGCAATCCCAGGAGCAGAAAGCAGAATTCGACCGTTACCCGGAGATAATAGATAAAATAGTTACCCTTTACGGGATTACGATAGAACTCATTGGCGACTGGATTTGGATATCGGGGAACACCTACCCACACCGGCAGCATTTAAAAGATCTTGGATTTTTGTTTGCCCCTAAAAAAACGATGTGGTATTACCGGCCGGCCGAATACAAAAGCTCAAACCACAAGCCCAAAAACATAGATGATATCAGGGCCAAATATGGAAGCGAACAAATCCGGACTAAAAAAGCAGAAAACGAAATCGCAGCTTAATAAACCTTTAACCTTCATAAATTATGAAAGCATTAAAACCAAAACCTACTGAAATATTTATCCAATTGGCAACCATGGCAGACCAAAGCGAAGGATATCTAAAAATTAAGAACAATGACAGTTTTATGCCCCTGTCAGTTGAACGTCTTTATGACGTTCAATTTGGGCCACATAAGGGCATCGTTTATTCATTTGCCCATTATGGCACCCAAAACGGTGATCTGATGGCAGATCCCGAAATGACTTTTATATATATTCCGGAACTTAAAAAAGTGTTTCCTTCAAGTTATACGAACCATTATGCAGGGGCATACCTGGAAACCATTTACCAGGAGGATGAAAAATGGATGATCAACAAGAGCAACCAGGCAGAACAGGCCATCTTTGCTGATGTATGGATGGTAAACATCAAAGAGCAACAAGAACTATAATTTTTGCCTTTATATCTTAATCAATATGTATTTTACTTGTCACTCTGCGGGGGAGGATTTCAAACCCTCCCCCGCGAAGAATTGGAACTTTATGAGGAAGGTTATACACCCTCGAACGCTGTGATCAATGTTTCAGATTTTTAAACGCACCTGCAGACTTTGAATATGAACCGTATTCCAATGCCAACCCGGGATTTATGCCCCGGGGCGGGGCTTCGGTTTTGAACGAGGATCGAACTCGTTCAAAACCTTAGGGTCTTGCTACCTACATAAATTATTGCCTGATTGAACGTCAAAACAGTTTAAAACTATGGCAAAGTGTTAATAACTTCAACCTACATATAGCAGCCTAATGGTCTAATAGGCCTATATTTGCAATAACAACATATCAGCATAACAATATATCAACATGTCAACAAAACAACATGTTGTCATGTTGACATTACTAAAAAAGTTAAGTCGGTTTACGTATGAATATTATTAGCATTATTAACAACAAGGGCGGGGTAGGGAAGACAACAATAACCCAAAACCTTTCTATTTGCATGGCAAGGAAAGGATATAAAACCGCCGTTATAGATTTTGACGCCCAGGCTAACCTGAGTTTTTCAATTAAGCACGAACCCAAAACAGATCTTGGAACGCTTTTGATGCGAAAGCAACCTGTCGGAGTTGAAGACTTTTCTACCACTGCATATAATAACCTGTTTATTCTCCCCAACAACAAAGACATTAATAGCGCATTGTTTGGGAGGATGAACCTAACAGACCAGCTCTTTGTTTTAAAAAATATGTTAAAGGGCCTGGACTACTTTGATTTCATATTTATTGATACAGCTCCCAATCTGGATACTCCTACTTTTAATGCCATGATTGCAAGCAATCATGTCCTGATCCCGGTGGAATACGATATCTTTTCGGCAATTGGTTTGGCAGTTCTTTATGACAACATCAATTCTGCCAAACAGGTAAATGAAAATTTGAACGTGCTGGGAGTTATAACAACACAGGTTCATGAGGGGAGAAAAATAAATAAGGAGATGAAGGCTCCCTTGATAAAACACTTTGGAGATATCGTTTTTAAGACCGCAATCCGGACGAACGAAAAATTTAAAAGGGCGCAGGCTGAGCAGACAGACATTTTTAATTATGAGTCGACTTTCGCTGAGAAAAGAGGAATAGAGGATATCGAGAATTTAAGCAAGGAACTTCTAAAGAGACTAAAAAAATTAAATTGATATGGGAAACGCTTTTGAAAATACATTCAGCCAGGTAAAGGAAAGAGAGATAAAAAGTGTTGACATAACAACAAGTCAACAAGCTGACATTCCTGAAAAAGTCACTCCTGAAAAAAAGACAACAAAACAACATGTTGACAAGTCAACAAAACAACATGCTGCTAAGTTGACAATGGAAGACTTCAATTCTGTTGAGCTGGAGCGAAAGACAATCTACTTGAAACCGGAACTTGCCGAGATGTTCAAGTATGTCAAATTCAAAAAAAGACTGGGGGAAAGCCAGGTCGCAAACATTGCTCTCGAAAATTATTTCGAGCAACAATTTGGTAAGAACTGGCGAGCTTTGCTTAAGTAGCGATTACTAAAAATTAATTCCCATTGGTCTTTATGGAAAACAAAAAACTGGTACCTACTCATACTAAAAAACGCAAGAAGATCGTAATGCTTCCCGATCTTCGAAGTTATGTCTACCAACCGAATAGAATAACGAATGCCATTTATGATTACTCCCTAATTCAGGAAAGAATATTTAACTCTGTAATGTTCCATCTTCAGGAAGCAATTACGATTAGTAGGAGGGGGGAGGATTATACCCAGCTTTCCCTGTTTAAAGATTATTCCAGGACGGATAGTCTTTCTATCAAAATTCCGCTCCGTGATATTTCCACCCCTCAGAATTACGAGTATGTAAAGAATGCCATTGAGCAATTGGCTGGTATTGTTGTGAGCATTCCCTATGTAGATCAGCAAACAAAAAAATCATTTAAACATATTTCTGGTTTGCTAAAGGCAAACATTCCTGAAACCGGGGACCGGTCTTCTACCATTGAAATCATAATTGATAACCATGTGGCCAAGATGTTTATTGAGATTGATAAGAATCCGAATGGCCAGCCGATTAACTATACCAGGTTTATTTATGAGATTGCTCAAAGAGCATCTAATAAATATACCTCCAGGATATATAAGCTTATTTGCAGCTGGAAGAAAAAGGGGGGATTCACTATCACCCTGGATGAATTTAGAAAATGGATAGGCATCGAGGATAAATACAAGCAATATAATGAGATAAAAAAACGCATTCTAATGCCCGTGCAAAAGGAATTGTTTGAACACGCTGATTGCTGGTTTAACTGCGAATCAGAAGACTTTACAACCAAGCAGGGTAATATTGTAACTCATCTTAATTTCAAGGTAATTTCGCCGGAATTGATCGAGGAAGAGGGTAAAAGAAAGGACTATGTTCTTTATTTACTCAAGACTCATTTTCAGATGGAGCAAAAGCATCTTGACCAGATTCAGCCTATTTTGGACCAGGCAAACCTTCAGGCAGTCATGCTAAAAATAACGCAATTAAGGGAATACTATCTGGATAATGTCTCAAAAATAACGGATATTGCATCTTTTGTAGTTAAGTCATTGTTAAATGAGTTCCAGGAAGAGGCAAAATAGTTCTAAATTTGTCCGGCCTCCGAATTAGGTGTTCTAAATTTGTCCGGTTTGATGTTCTAAATTTGTCCGGGGTAGGTTCTAAATCTGTCCGGTTTGAGTTCTAAATCTGTCCGGCCATTTTGCCTGAAACGCCTGCTATAATTAAGCTTAAGCCAGGTAACAAATAATCAAATGATATAAACAAATATTAATCAAACAAATTTTAAAAGGAATAATAAGGAAAAATTACTTTTGAAACCAAGAAAAACATGACAGAATGACGTTTTTCTGATCTGAAAATTCAATTTGAAAGAAAATTCGATCAAAAATCAAATTAATAGCTGGGGCCGGCGACTTATAGTTCTAAATTTGTCCGGCTTTGAGCGCCTATAATAAAGTTATAGTTCTAAATTTGTCCGGCTTGTTCTTAATTTATTGATTATTAATAGTATATAATATCATATTTTTGATCAAATTATTCACAAGTTCTAAATCTGTCCGGCTTGTATATAATTTTTGTAGGAACATCTTGCAAAAGAGGGGAATAGCATTTAAGGATACCAGCTTTAGTTCTAAATTTGTCCGGTCTTGGTTTTTGATTTTAGTTTATAATTCTAAAATTCAGCATGGTTATTCTTTCAGATGATATCGAACACCTCTTCCTTCACCAGTTTTAACTTCATGCTATTAGATATATCCATTTTGTATCCAATTTTATCCAATTCAAAAGTAAACAAACATTAGATACACTTCAAGGGGGTCGGGTATAAAATTATCTCGTAAGGTTCAATGAAGAATTAAAATAGTTCTAAACTTGTCCGGCATCTAAAGGGCAAAATAGCCATTTGGAAATGACCTCAAAACCAGTTACTTTTATTTATGGAAAAAGACATACCAGTCTTGAAGTTAGAAAGCCAACTTTTGGGAGGATCATATTCGTTTACAAACGTTTTTTTGTTGTTTGTTAATGGGTAACCAAAAATATCGAAAATTTATATTTCTCAGTTATTTCGGCACATGCAAGAGGATAACCTCAGGTCGATATAATAGCAATATAAACCACTATGGTGTATATTGAGATGTTACCGCCAATGCTAAAAAAGACACCGCGAGACAGACAGTACACAACTTAAGAATTACATAATAGACAGATAATATGCTTTTTAACTCAATAAACTTTGCGATATTCTTACCGATTGTTTTTATACTTTATTGGTTCGCGACTAAAGGAAATTTAAGACTTCAAAATATTTTACTGCTCGTTTCAAGTTACTTTTTTTATGCATGTTGGGACTGGCGGTTTATGTTTTTACTTATTTTTTCGACATTATTAGACTATTTTACAGGCATTAAAATTCATGAGGCTAAAAACCAAAGAAAGAAATTGTTTTGGTTGTGGCTTAGTATTGGGATTAACTTAGGTTTTCTTGGAGTTTTTAAATACTATAACTTTTTTGCTGCTTCATTTGCTGATGGTCTATCTCTATTAGGTTTAAAAGCAAATTTAGGTTCATTACAAGTAATATTACCAGTAGGTATTTCTTTTTATACATTTCATGGTTTATCCTATGTGCTTGACCTTTATAAAAACAGAATAAAACCAGAAAGAAACTTTATTGATTATTCTGTTTTCGTTAGCTTTTTCCCTTTACTTGTGGCTGGACCAATAGAAAGGGCAACTCATCTTTTACCTCAAATTCTTAAAAAAAGGGAGTTTAATTATTCAAAAGCGGTTGATGGTTTGCGACAAATATTGTGGGGTTTATTTAAGAAAATTGTCATCGCAGACAACTGCGCAGAATATGCAAATACAATTTTCAATAATTCAGCTGATTATTCAGGAAGTACGCTTGTTTTGGGAGCATTATTTTTTACTTTCCAAATCTATTGTGACTTTTCAGGATACTCCGATATTGCCTTAGGTACAGCCCGACTCTTTGGAATAGATCTTTTAAGAAACTTTGCTTTTCCATATTTCTCACGAGATATTGCCGAATTTTGGAGACGTTGGCACATTTCGCTATCCTCTTGGTTCAAGGATTACCTCTATATTCCATTAGGTGGCAGTAAAGGCGGAATGTGGATGAAAATTCGGAATACCTTTATCATTTTTCTTGTAAGTGGATTTTGGCACGGAGCTAATTGGACTTTTATTGTTTGGGGCTTTCTAAATGCTTTATATATTATGCCTTCTATAATATTTAATACTCACAGAAATAACCTTGATATTGTGGCAAGAGGTAAATATCTACCAACAATACGAGAGTTTTTTGCTATTGGAATCACTTTTAGCTTAACTGTATTTGCTTGGATATTTTTTCGAGCTGAAAGCGTTGCTCATGCAACGCAGTATATTTTAGATATATTCAAACATCCTGGTTCATTTTTATTGTTTGGAATTTATTGGAAATACAAAACAATTCTTTTTTTAATTTTAATTTTTGTTGTGGTTGAATGGTTTGGCAGAGAAGGTCAATATGCTATTGCACATTTTGGTGCAAAATGGTATAAACCTATAAGATGGGCAATTTATTATAGTATTATTTTTGCCATTTACTTTTTTGCAGGTTCGAAGCAGCAATTTATTTATTTTCAATTTTAGTTATGAAGAAATTTGTAAAAAATATTTTTGCTTTTGTTTTTATTCTACTTTTTATTGGCATTTTGCTATTTGTAAGCATAATTTATAGTTATAAACAAAAACTTCATCTAGTCAAATTTGACAAGAATATATCAACTGTAATTTGTGGTGATTCACATCCAATGTGTGGTATAAATGACAGTATTTTAGAAGGTTCTATTAATATTTCAAACCATTCCCAACACTATTTATATACATATAATGTTTTAAGGATAGTTTTAAAAAATAATCCGCAAATTAATACAGTTATATTGGGTTCTTCTTTCCATTCATTTGGTGAGTATGATAAGATTATTTTTGATAGCGAAAAAGCAACTCCATTTTATCCTTCATTTTTCCCTATACTCGATTATGAATCTGCAACCTTAATTATTTCAAATAATTTTTTAAGCTCTATTATGTCTAGCAAGGATATAGTTAAATCAATAATTGCAACTACAAGACATAATTGCAATTCATATAAAAGCTATCCTTTTATCGGTTATTATCATAAAAGCAATAAGAGTAATCTAAATGATAGTACCATAACCACAGCAATTAAAAGGCATTACTATCAACAAAATGGAACTGAACAAGGGTTTTCTAATTACCAATATAAATATTTAACCAAAATAGTCAAACTTTGTATAGAGTATAAAGTGAAATTAGTAATTATTAACACACCGATTAGCAATAATTATTATAAAAAAATCCCAAAAAAATTTGTATCAAATTTTTATTCAACTATGTCGAATTATAAAAATAGTATTGAATTTTGGGACTTTTATTCATTGCCTTTAGAAAACAAGTGTTTTGGAGATGGTGATCATTTAAATGATTATGGTGCTAAAATTCTGACTCTGAAAATTGACAGTATATTAAAAAAAAGCACATGGCGGTAACACAGTATATACTCCATAGGGGTTTCAGAGGTATGTCAAGCGCATCACTCGCTTGCAAGGTTCTTATCGGTGGATAGGGAAGCGTCCACGAAATCCCCTACGTAGCATATACTCAACGTTATGTGCCATATTAAAATAAGCTTGAGATGAGACAAATTGCTATTTTGATTTTTTCATTTATAATTGTGATTAGTTGTTCGGATAACTCTCAGATACCTATTAAGACAAATCGTTTCATAAAAGCAAATATTACTAACAAAGATATAAGAGACATGTTTCTTGACTATTCAAATAAACATAGCTTTTACAAACAAGGTGTGTTGATTTCTAATATTGATTACAATCCTGATACTACCAGATGTCTAATCTATTTAGTATGTGATAAGAAATTCTTAAATAACTGGTTAAAAAATAAAAGTTTTGTACTTTACGATACAATTGATAATAGAATTGTGATAATTTCGACAAAACTTGAATCGTATTTTGAGTTAAATGAATGTAAATTCACAACCGATACAATATTGGACAGATACTTACAAGGTATTAAAAGTGGCTTAAATGAGATTTATGAATATGAGTATAAATTAGCAAATGGTAAGATTTCAAAAAAAGTAGTTTACTTTGATACAATATACTGAAATAAAATACGGCACATAACATCATATAAATTTTATTGGGGCGGGATTGCGGATTTTAAAGTGCTTGCTTCTATTTTAGTTCTTAACGTCTCGATAAGAAATCGCTTCGAAATCCCCAACAAAACTTATATGTAACGTTGGCAGCAAGTTTGACAAAAAAAACATAGAGATATTGTAAACATTCACATTTTTAAAAAAATAATATGACTATGAACAAGAAATTATCAAACATTTTAATGACATTGGCTATACTATTTGGTATTACACTAAATGGGTGCAAAAAAGAGGAAGATTCGTTGGCTGTCGAAACCATATCAGCCGAAGTAATGGATGGTATTGGTTGCCATGTAGTAGGGCGTATAAACAATGGCGGCGAAAGTGCTATAACCGAGTATGGGTTTTGCTGGAGTTATTCAGCTTACATTAATGATGTAGAAGTTTTGCCAGAGGCTACCATAAATGGCTTAAAAAAAGCTGTTGGTACTACCAACCATATAGGCGCGTTTGAAATGGATACCCTTTGTTTAAACCCAAATTCAAAATTAACCATACGTGCCTATGCCATAAACGCTAACAATGTTGCATATGGTAAAAGCATTACTCTTACAACTACAGTTGGTTTACCCAGTATTGACAGCATACCTGTTTTAGAAGTAACAACTGCCAGTATAACTGTAGGTTTTTCGTCGAGTTTTAATGGAGGAGAAGCCCCAAAAACTATGGGTGTTTGCTGGAGTACTGAACCAAACCCTACCATAGCCAACAATAAGATTACATTAAATTATTATTATAGTCCGGCTAGCTTTAGCTTTTATAAGTTGGCCGCTAATACAAAGTATTATTTTAAAACATTTTGTACTAATAGTGCTGGCATAGTATACAGTGCCGAACAATCGGCCACCACCAATTCGTGGGCTTCAACTTATCCGCAAACTGTTTTTGTTGAAGGAGGTACTTTTCAAATGGGTTGTACCGATTCGCAAGGCAACTGCAAACCTGAGGAATTGCCAGTGCATACTGTAACGGTAAACAGCTTTAACATGTGTAAATACGAAATAACTTACGAGCAATATATTGCATTTTTAAACAGCAAAGGGGTAAATGCCGATGGTACTTTAAATGGCAAGCAGCTAATACAAATTCATCAGTACTCTACAATTGGTTACGATGGAATGTTTTATTTCGCAGGCGATGTAGAAACAAAAGGTATTCACTCTCCAATGGGCGAGGTTACCTATGCCGGGGCAGGCGAATATGCCAGATGGCTATACGAACAAACTGGCCAATTGTGGAGACTGCCAACTGAAGCCGAGTGGGAATATGCTGCCAGAGGTGGCAAAAATAGTAAAGATTATAGGTATAGTGGCAGTAATAATATTGGTGAAGTAGGTTGGATATCTACCACACCCACACAACATGTAGGCCTTAAGTTGCCCAATGAATTAGGTATTTACGACATGACCGGCAATGTTTCTGAAATATGTAAGGATTGGTATAGTGCAACCTATTATGCATCGAGCCCACAAGACAACCCACAAGGACCACTTACAGGCGAAACTTATGTATGTAGAGGAGGCGATGGAAGAGGTTGGAAGGAAATTTGTACCGTATTTTACCGTTATTCGTCAAATTTTATTTCACCATCGTACTCGGAAATTTATTACGGATTTAGGCTGTGCAGGGTTGATTAAAGATTATTACTTAAATTCGAAAAAATCAAAAACCAGCTGCCAACACATGGTATAGTGCATGCGGGTTTCAGAGGTTTTCGAAGGTTCGTGGCTCGTAAAAAAAGTCAGTTGTAACTTGATAGTTTATCGCTTCGAAATCCCGCACGTCACCATACCATCACCGTTGTACGTAATGCTAAAAAGCATAACACACTATTTTACAGCTAAATACTTAACAATGGCTTCGCTATATTTTTAATTGAAAAATTTG
>JAIFLU010000083.1 GCA_020048915.1 Bacteroidota bacterium
TTTTCAGCATACAAAAGTCCGAAGGACTTTAATATGAATAACCTCCGGTAAAACCGGAGGCAAACTAAACGAGAAATTTGGAACCCCGAAGAGGGTTCAATTTAAATTTAAACAGTTTCTTAAAATTTCCGTCTTTTGCTTACAATTTAAGTCTGCTTAAAATGTTGTTTATTGACCGCCAACGATTATTTAGGGTATCTTATTAATTTTTTGAACTATACTTGCGCCATTTTCGCTGTGTAATTTCAGTATATATATATTAGGTAACAAATTAGCGATATTTATACTGAATTGGTTTGAATTGATATTTGTTTCGGCTATCATTTTCCGACCACTTAAATCGAATATTTCAAACGATTTAAAGCTTAAGTGTTCACTGCTAATGGTAATAATTGACTGAGCAGGATTCGGATAAACAGTCACCTGTTTCTCTAACGAATTGCTCATTACTTCCAACGCAATTCTTGACGAAACACTCCAATTTGACCCTACACTATTGTCGGAATTAATATCTGCTAATTCCAGATAAAAACCACTACCATCAGCATCAACAGGCCAGGGGGCCGTGTCGAGATATTCTACATTGTCTATTATATTGCCAAAGGCGTCAGCAAGTACAATGTTTTCCGAATTGTTTGATAGGTTTCTTGAAAATTGTCCGAAAGGAATTATCCCGTAATATTTTTGAAAAGAACCGGGGTTGCTGGCCAGGAAAATCCTCTCGCCGGCAGCCATGGCAGAATTGGCAGGAAATTGATACGTAAGGCCTAGCTCCCTGAAATATAAACCGGTTAAATTCACTAAGCGATCACTGTTATTGGTGATTTCGATAAACTCTAAATCGTCGCTTAAAATACTTTGTGAAGCTAATGGATTGTAATTAATTTTAGAAATTACCAATGGGGGAAGGGGAGGGTTTGCGCAAGACTGGTAACTGCCCCAGTAGAGATTTAGGTATGCAATTCGGGACTGTAGCCATAATTTCAGACTGGATATTTCCATGGAATGGTTCCCAATAGTTCCCCATTTACTATTTTCTCGTATGGCAGCTTCTGAAATGCGATTCACAATCTGGTCGATTTTCGTCGATATTACGGTGTAATTCAACGGCTGGCCAGTTGCATTTAATTCATTCCATCTTTTAGAAAGATAGCATTTGTAGGTTTGATTGTTAAATAGATCCTTCCAGAATTTTGAGCCCGTATTATCTCCATTGTCAAATTGCCAAACATTAGATTTGCTTCTGTCGTAACCCCAAATAAACAAATCGTTCCCATAGGTCAAGTCGAAATCCCAAATGGGTCCTGCCCTGAGTTTGCCGTTCCGGTCTTTGTGAAAATAGGTACTGAACTGGTAGGCATCGGCATTTGAAGCCAGCTCATTAATAATCATAAAATCAATAAAACTGGGCACATCTATAATAGAAGGATATCCATTTGTAATAGAGGCGTTTTGTGCCGTCATTACATTCTGGAAATTCGTAAACTGGTTATAGATATAATTATTTTGTTGAGGAGCAATTTCTGTGGGTTTGGGATTTTCGTGCAAATAGCTTGTGTATCCGTTATAGGATAGCATGGACCACGCAACAGGGTCGCCACCTGTTGTTTTGTCGGCTTTGGTGAGGTATCCTCCCGATAAGTTGGGAAGGCTGATATCCGTATTGGACATCTTTACAATATTAACTCTCTCCGAATCAATTTTAATCTTTTCCATAAAAATGTAAAGTCCCTTGTATTCGCCATTTATTACCACTTCGCAATAAACACACCGTGGAGAATATTCTCCAATACTTCGGGACAAATCGTACGACAAATAATTCCTAATCAGCGATTTGTCAAATGCTATAGAATTTAGGACCCAGTCATTTTCTTTTGGCATACCTAAAATACTGACATTATTATTTGATAAATTATCATCTTTATAAGTGGTTAGTCCATAGGGCTTTTTTGGGAGACTTTGTGAAGAAGACCCTCTCAATTCTATCCGTATTCTTCCGTTGTAGTTTAAAAAACTGGCATTACTCTCATCCGTAGCATAGTTTCTTGAGCCATCAGGGCGATAAATAATTTTCATATTGGCCCAGACTTTATAAGAATCAGGAATTTCAGCCGGAGAGCCCGTAAGAGGGTCTTTATCTGTATTAATAATTACGATAGGCAAATTGCTGTTCGAAAGGGTTTGGGAATTACCAATTATAGAGAAAAAAAATACCAGGATAATCAGTAGTGTGCTTTTCATTTATTGTAAATAGTTAGTATATATTCAGCAATATAGAGATGGTTATTAAAGTCCTGAATCGAAGGCATTGAAACGATCCCGCATTCGGTAAATTCGCCTGCATCACGACTTTTTTCCTTAAACTCTCCCCTTCAAAAGTAGAAGAATTAGTGAGAAAAAGCAAGAGTAAGGGAAAATGAGGGTGGGTTATGAATTTGATTTATTTATGGAGGATCAGGCAAATATTACGATGATTTATTGGCAATCATAATATGGAATAATTACTCACAATTATTCCGTATTATGATTATTAATAAAGCTATGCACCACGTAATATTTTCCAGAGATCATTGGGCTTTTCGCCAAAACTGTCGTTAAACAGATAAACTAACAGGAATACTAACCCAACGAACCCAATGATAACTGCAATTTGTACCCACGAAGTTTTCTGAATATCTTGTTTTGCTTTTACATCACAAACCTCGCCGGGACAGTATTGCGCTTTTTCTTTGTAAAACCATCCATAAAACAAGCATCCTAAGCATATGCCAAATGCCGATTCGAAGAATAGAAATATTAAGCAGACTAAACAAATTAGCCCGGTAATAATACTGTACGAGTTCACAATAACCATTAGTATAAACATCGCGAACGATAATGCTAACCCAATTACCCAGGCAAACTTTTTTTGAATGGCACCCACATATTCCGGATTTTGCCGGCTAACAATCAGGCGTCCAAGAATTAGAGTAGGAGAAAATTTCGGGTTTATAAATACGCGAATTGCAAAATCGGCCATGAATAACGTGATCACGTATTTTATCATCAGAAAATTGCCTTTAAAGATTATCAACATTAAAGACAAGAAAGTGAATAAAAAAAGTATTCCTGCCGAAGCCCTAATTTCGCGTTCGTTTAAAACAGGAATGTTATAACCGGCAACGGTTTCTCCAAATTTTCTCCAGTTGTTCATTTTAATTATTTTTTAAGTTGTTTTTGAAGCACTATTTTATTTAACACTTTTATTCGAATGTTGTTGCTGTTTTATCGCAAACTTGACCTTCTTTAAAATATTTTTACTGAGGGGCGATCCGTTGAAATTAAGAATATACTTTTAGGGCTGAGGCACTGACGAAATCGTGCATCTGCTTTTGCACTTTGGCCATTGTCAAAATGTATGGGGTTTTATTTTCAATTATTATAGGTTTTTCTTCTGAAGAAGGCTTATGCGGGGCAATTTTGCTGAGCACCTGAATTAATTTATCCACCTCTTCTTCGGTGTTTTCGATTCCCAGACTTACTCTTGCGACGCCTGGCAGCCTTAACTTAGGAAACAGAGTCACTATCAGGCGTTGAAATTTTTCCAGAAAAGGAGGGATATTAAGGAGGTGTTTAACGATGATATGTGCACAGTGACAGCCATATCGAACGCCGATCCCGCTCCTTAATGCCAGCTCGTTGGCTACTTTATTCGACATCATATTCTCCAGATTAAATGCTATGACTCCTATTTTACTGGCAAAATCCGGCGATTCGGGATCCTTTATTCCATAAAGCTTAAGACCATGAATTTTCGCCAACCCGCGCAAAGCTCTCCCTGTCATGGCCTGTTCTTCCTGGTGGACCACATTCATGCCAATCCGTTTTAAAAGCACAAGCGCTTTGCCCAAGGCAGCGATGCCCCCTGAATTTTCTTCGCCCGAAGAATGGATCAGCTCCATTTCTGTGGCATTAAAATGAAGCAGCCCTTTTCGCGCAACCAGCGCTCCGCAGCCAAAAGGCGCATATACTTTATGGCCTGAGAAGGCAAGGTAGTCAATGTTGCATTTTTCCATGTCGATCTTACGGTGAGCTAGCAGTTGTGCTGCATCTACCAAAAGACTTGCTCCATACTGATGGGTTATTTTGCTTATCGCTTCTATATTATTGCACACGCCAAGAACGTTCGAAGCGCCACTTATAGCTACAAGCTTAATTCGCTTCTTTCCGTGCTCAAGCTTTTGGTTGTAATTGCTCAAGAGGGTTTCTAATTCATTCAAATCAAAGAAGCCTTCAGCGTCTACCGGCAACCGGATAAGCGAAATGCCAGGAGTTGTTCGCCACGGTAACTCGTTTGAGGAATGTTCCAGGAGCGTGTTGATCACGACCGTTTCGGTACCTTCGTTGGTTTCCCTTCGTAGATTTTCGGATGCCAGGTTGATGGCTTCAGTAGTATTAGCAGTAAACATCACTTCATAGTCGGTCGTAGGTGCACCAAGTGTATCGGCGCAGATGGTTCTGACCTCTTGAACGGTCTCTTTCTGAACTTGTAAGAGCTGATGTAATGTTTGGCGAAAAGTGTTCCAAACTGGAATGAATGTTGGCGTACTGGCGCTGTTGTCCAGATTAATAAAAGGCTTGCTGCCTTCCATTGTTGGTACTTGAACTCCACGGCCTATCAGGGTTTTTTGGAGTTCGATCATCAGTTCCTTTCCGGAATATTTCTCCAGTTCGTCCGTATAGAGTATTTGGGTGGCCGACAGTTCTTCATAGGTTGAGCCTTTAAAGATATCGTTGCCATATTGCTGCATAATCCGCAGCGCTTTGGCAAATGCAATAATGTTAACAATGGCGGGCGTGCCAGCCTCAAACCTATCCGGGGCATTGGCCCATATTACCCAGTTCTTAGACATAAGTTTGGCAGTTCCTCCTCCCGTTTGGAGAGGAATGCCCCGGGGCAATGCCTTTTTCTTCACAGCCAGCGCCCTTATGCCTATGGATAGGCCTATGTCCTGACTCGAAATGCATTGATAATTTTTTGGATCAAGCAGCGCTTTTAAAATGGTTGCTCTTCGGGGAGTGCAAAAGATCACAATGTATTTTCCTTTATCCAAACCGAGATATTCCAGCACAATGTCTCTTGCCTGTTCATATAAATGTGTAGTCACCGCAGAGTTGTGCCCGCTACCCCGGTGAACATTCGAATACGTTTCTAGTGCAGCATAAACACTTTGCTCAAGTTCTGCAAAAGCATCAGCTATTTCGATGTTTTTGGGGGTGTTATTTTGCATCTCTTTCAGCGAAATGGATTGGGGTGAATCGTATTTTGCGGATATAGTTGTTTTCATGTTTTTAATGTTTAAGGTTGTATTGAAACCAGATCCGCGATAGCTATCGGGACTATCGCGGATCTGGATTAGTTCACATTTTTTCATTTATTTTGTTGCATCTTCTTCAAGGTTAAAGGAAAATACTTCTTCGAGAGGAGTGTTGAAGACACGGGCAATGCGAAAGGCTAACTCCAGGGTGGGAAAGTATTTTCCGTTTTCGATAGCCACGATAGTTTGTCGTGTTACGCCCGTTTTATCGGCTAATGCCTGCTGGGTCATTTCATCGGCATGGAAACGTAACTTTCGGATATTATTAGTAATAGAACACTTGCTCATTTTAAAATCCTTTCCGATAAAAATAAATCTTGGCAATTTCTGAGGCTATTCCAGAAACAAATCCCGAGGCAATCAGGGTAAGGAACATCACATAGGGAGGCATGCCAATTACCTGCGATACCATCGATAGCAAAAAGCCCAATGTGAAAATCCAGTGCGAAATCTGTATGGCTTTCAGGTCAATCAATTTATCCCGTTCGTCGCTAAGGGTGGGAATATCCTCATTGGTGACAATTTTATTGATAATAGCAAATACAATATGGATGATTATTTGTGCAATTATTGTTACTGGGATTAGAATTAGAAAGGTTTTTCCCCAGAATTTGAAATCGTTGATAATAGCCATGTTATCGGCGATGTGTTTATGATAGACATATAGCGAATAGCACGTAAAAATCAGTATCAGGCTGATTACTGTTACGAGTATTTGTTTTTCTTTATTATCCATTTTATCCTCCTTGTCTGTTTTAAATATTGTATAATTAATTCGACACAAAGATAAATATATTATACATAATGTCAAATAAAGTATACATTTCATTAAAAATAATTTTCTGATCTTTTTAAAGAGTAACCATGTACAAGAGGTTGACGAGTGACGGGACTGAATAATGAATTTTAAGAATGAAATATCCAATTATACCCGTTTGTAAACGATTAAATCCGAATTTAAACGACTAATAACCGAATAAGGCTTGGCGATCAGCTTTCCTTTGTATCACCAATTGGATGAAAACAAATTAATCGAAACATTAACAATTTAAATTTACGAACATGAATGCTCTAAAAAATCGCGTACAATTAATCGGAAACCTTGGTTCG
>JAIFLU010000111.1 GCA_020048915.1 Bacteroidota bacterium
ATATTTTTGGATAGAAATAATCCAATACATGAGGTTGGTCATACTTCATGTTTTTAAACAGACTCAATATAATGGTGTATTCTAAACAAATTAAATGGCTTACGGTTTTAAAATGACAATGAATATGCACCGTGCCAAAAGAATTGAGAGTTAAACCAATTTCTTTTGTAAATTTGAATATAAATAGAACGCTAAATGAGTGATTTTTCTTTTCTGGCTAACAGTGAACCAGGTTATATTGATGATTTGTACCAGCGATATTTAAATAATCCGGATGATTTGGATGAAAGTTGGAGGAATTTTTTTAAAGGGTACGAATTTGCAAAAGCTAATTTTAAAGCAGACCTCGTTTCGCACAAAAATTTTGACAAGGAATTTAACGTAATAAGTCTCATTGAAGGATATCGCAGAAGGGGGCACCTTTTTACACATACAAATCCTGTTCGAACTCGTCGTAAATACACACCAACTTTAGAGTTATCCAATTATGGGTTAAGTGACTCCGATATGGACACTAAATTTCAGGCCGGAAAAGAACTTGGAATTGGCCCTGCACCTTTGCATGAAATAGTAAAGCATTTAAAGCAAACATATTCTCAATCCATTGGAGTTGAATTTTTATTTATCCGCGATCCGATTTTAATAAATTGGCTACAATCTAAAATGGAATCATCGCGAAATACGCCTGATTTCACTACAGAAGATAAAAAGCATTTTTACCACCACTTAAAGTTAGCGGTAGGTTTTGAGAGTTTCATTCATAAAAAATTTGTAGGCCAAAAACGATTCTCGCTCGAAGGCGCAGAGGTTATGATCCCAGCTTTGGATGCTGTAATTGAACGCGGAGCAGAGCTTGGTATTGAGGAATTTGTCATTGGCATGTCGCATCGCGGCCGTTTAAATGTATTGTCCAACATTTTACAAAAGCCATACGAAAAGATTTTTAGGGAGTTTTCGGCAAAAGAATACGATGAAGAGAATGCTTTAGGAGATGTAAAATATCATTTGGGATATAATAATACCATAGAAACAGATAATGGAAAAAAAATTCAGCTAAGTTTAGTACCCAATCCATCACATCTCGAAACGGTTGGCCCTGTGGTTCAGGGTCTTTCCAGAGCTTTTGCCCGTCAAAAATATGGCCGTAATTTTGATAAGCTCGCCGCTATATTGATACATGGTGATGCTGCAATTGCATCGCAGGGGATTGTTTACGAAACTATTCAAATGTCGCAGCTCGACGGTTATAAAACCGGTGGCACCATTCATATTGTGATCAATAACCAAGTTGGTTTTACTACGAATTATCTTGATGCCCGGTCGAGCACATATTGCACCGATATTGGAAAAGTTACCAAATCTCCGATATTCCATGTGAATGGAGATGATGTTGAGGCATTGATTTTTACGGTTCAACTCGCCATGGAGTTCAGACAAAAATTCCATCACGATGTGTTTATTGATATTTTATGTTATCGAAAATATGGGCATAACGAGGGCGATGAACCCCGGTTTACACAGCCCTTGCTTTATAAGGCAATAGCCAACCACCCGAATCCGCGCGATATCTATAGTAAAAAGCTAATAGAACAGGGAGTTTTTACTTCCGATGAAATTAAAGCTTCCGAGCAGGAATTTGATGTCCTCTTGGATAACAAGCTTGAAATTGCACAAAAGAATACAAAAGTTCATATTGAAGGATTCTTAAAGGAAGAGTGGAAAAACATTATATATGCCCGAAATGGGGATGTATTTAAAAAAATCCCTACAGGTATTGATATAACCAGATTAGTTGATTTAAGCGAAAAATTAAATTCACTTCCAACTGATAAAAAGTTTTTTAGTAAAGCCTTAAAAATTGTTGATGACCGAAAAAGCCTGATTGCAACCAATAAAGTTGATTGGGCAATGGGCGAACTGCTTGCTTATGCCAGTTTGTTAACTGAAGGCTATCCGGTTCGACTGAGTGGTCAGGATTCGGAACGGGGAACTTTTGCCCATCGTCATGCTGCTTTTGTTGTAGAAGATTCGGACGAAAAGTACTTTCCATTGAAACATCTGGAAAAAGGACAGGCACCATTTCATGTATTTAATTCTCCACTAAGTGAGTATGGGGTACTTGGATTTGAATATGGGTATGCACTGGGAGTTCCAAACGGATTGACTATTTGGGAAGCCCAGTTTGGAGATTTTCATAATGTGGCTCAGGTAATTATTGATCAATATATTAGCTCGGCCGAAGAAAAGTGGGGTTTGATGAATGGGCTTGTTCTTTATCTGCCTCACGGTTTTGAAGGACAAGGACCAGAGCATTCCAGTGCGAGGATTGAGCGTTTTCTGGTTTTATGTGCTGGAAACAATATGAACCTGGTAGTTCCAACTACTCCTGCCAATTTTTTCCATTTGATGCGCAGGCATCTGAAACGCGATTTCAGGCAACCTTTAATTGTATTTACACCAAAGAGTTTATTGCGGCATCCGGCATGTATTTCTTCGCTTGTAGAGCTTGAAAGCGGCCAGTTTCAGGAAATAATTGACGATTCAACTGCCGAGCCCGATAAAATTACGCAGGTGGTATGCACATTTGGGAAACTTTATTACGAGATAATTGAAAAGCGGACTGAATTAAAAGCAAACAATACCGCTGTAATTCGGATAGAGCAACTGTTTCCTTTTCCAGCCGATGAGTTACGCGATCTTTATAAAAAATATAAGAATGCCAATCGCTGGATCTGGGCACAGGATGAACCTGAAAATATGGGTGCATGGTCGTTTGTATCGCGCACTTTTAAAGATATTCCATTCTTATTAATATCTCGTCCAACAAGTGGAAGTCCGGCTGCCGGATTAGCTGAAATTCACAAAAAAAGGTTAAAGAAAATCCTGGACAAAATATTTCATAATTGTACCTGTGATAAAGCAGAGGAATATTGTGGCCTTGATTGTCAATCATATAAAAACAGTGACCTTTCCTTCGAAATTAGTGAACATAAACAATAGAAATTCTTCGATCCGTTATGATTTTAGAAGTAAAAATACCCAGTCCCGGTGAATCTATTTCCGAAGTATTATTAGCTCGCTGGTTTGTTGAAAATGGCGATCAGGTAGAGAAAGACCAGGAATTGGGCGAAGTTGAATCGGATAAAGCTACTTTGCCTTTGATCGCTATAGGTTCCGGGGCAATTTCAATTCTTGTAAAAGAAGCAGAAACCGTCAAAATTGGAACTGTTTCTTGTACTATAGACACGGAGAAAATTGGAGCTACTCAGAAAAAAAAATCTGAAAATGATAAGTCCTTATATCAGCCAGTTCAAGAGATAAAAGTCGTAAATGAATCTTTAGTTGAGGAAAATAAAATTACCGATCATGAAGCCATAAAAGTTACCCCCCTTGCGCGGAAAATGATGGAGGACCAAAATCTATCGATGGAAGATATCCTATCGGGACTTCAGCGAATTACTACCCGCGAAGTAGAAATGGTTATTCAATCTCCAACATCGGTGATTTCAGACATTTCTGCAAAAAAAGAAACAATTAGCAGGGAGACAAAGCGTCAACCCATGTCTTCGTTGCGAAAAAAACTTGCGGAACGGTTGGTAGCTGTTAAAAATGAAACAGCCATGCTTACCACTTTTAATGAAGTGGATATGACGGAAGTTATGGCCATTCGTAAAAAATACCAGCAAAAGTTTGAAGCAAAATATGGCCTAAAAGTTGGGTTTATGTCTTTCTTCGCAAAAGCTGTTAGTGAAGCATTGAAACTTCACCCTATGGTAAATGCTCAACTTGATGGCGACGAAATAGTTCAACCCTCGTATTTTGATATTGGTATTGCAGTTAGCACCGATAAAGGACTTATGGTTCCGGTGCTTCGAAATGTGGAAACGATGTCGTTGTCGGATATAGAAAAGAATTTAGCAGCCATGGCTGCTAAAGCCCGCTCGGGCCGCATTAGTTTAGAAGAAATGAGCGGCGGGACGTTTACAATTACAAACGGCGGAGTTTTTGGTTCGATGCTTTCAACTCCAATAATTAATCCTCCTCAATCTGCAATTCTTGGGATGCATAATATTATTGAACGACCGGTGGCTATTGATGGGAAAGTAGAAATTCGTCCTATTATGTATGTTGCACTATCATACGATCATCGGATAATTGATGGTAAGGATTCTGTGGGCTTTTTGGTGAAAGTGAAACAATTTATCGAACACCCGACAAAATTATTATTTGGTTCTTCAACTCCCGAAGAAACACTTCTGGGAATATAAAATATGGATAAAAAAACTGCAATCGTATTTGGGGCAAGTGGATTGATTGGCGGGGAACTAATCCTTCAGATTATTGGAAATCCAAACTATTCTTCGGTAATTTTGGCTGTGCGGACGCCGCTTAATATTTTACACGAAAAACTTAGAGAGGTTAGTTTGGTAGATTTTGAGCAAATTGATTTGTCGCATTATTCGCTATCAGATATTCACGTTTTTTGTTGTTTAGGTACAACCATCAAAAAAGCCGGTAATCAAGCCACATTTAGGAAGGTAGATTATGAGCTTCCTGTAAAAATTGCCACCTGGGCTAGAGCGCATGGAATTGAAACGATGCTTGCTATTTCATCTATAGGAGCGAAGAAAGGAACAGGTAATTTTTACTTGCACACGAAAGGCGAAATGGAAGATGCACTGCTTACCCTGAAATTTAAAAAACTGCATATATTAAGGCCGTCACTTTTATTGGGAGAGAGGAAGGAATTTAGGTTAGCTGAAGAACTTACGAAGCCCATTGCTAAATTGTTTAGTTTATTTCTTTTTGGTAAACTAAAGAAGTACAGGGCTATTGAAGCAAAAATAGTAGCCAGGGCAATGATTACCCTTGCTACTTCAGGAATTTCAGATATACTGATTGAATCGGATAAGATTCAGGAATTAGGAGCTTAATTTGTAAAAGCAGAGATACTCCCAATCTACCTTTTAATAGGCAAATATTGGAAAATCTTTCATAAGCCGGTTTACTCTTTCTTTTATTTGTTTAATATACGCCTCGTTGTCAACGTGGTTTAGAACATCATCAATAAGTTCTACCACTGCAACAATGGTATCTTCTTTTACGCCACGAGTGGTAATGGCTGGCGTACCAACCCTAATGCCCGATGTTTGGAAAGGGGAGCGGCTGTCAAATGGAACCATATTTTTATTGATCGTTATATCGGCTTTAACAAGGGTATTTTCTGCAATTTTACCGGTTATTTCAGGGAATTTTGTTCGGAGATCAATCAACATGGAATGATTGTCAGTTCCCCCCGAAATTACCTTATACCCTTTTTCAACAAAAACTTTCGCCATAACACTGGCATTTGCAATAACCTGCTGAATATATTGCTTATAACTGTCGGTTAATGCTTCTCCAAAAGCAACTGCTTTTGCAGCAATCACATGTTCGAGAGGACCGCCTTGAATACCTGGGAATACAGCAGAGTCGAGCATTTGCGACATCAATTTTAGTTCTCCTTTAGGAGTGGTAATACCCCAAGGGTTTTCAAAATCCTGACCTATCAGAATCATTCCTCCACGTGGCCCGCGTAATGTCTTATGCGTAGTAGTTGTAACAATGTGACAATGAGGAAAAGGATGGTTTAAGAATCCTTTGGCAATTAATCCGGCTGGATGCGATATATCTGCCATCAGAATTGCACCTACTTTATCGGCTATAGAACGCATACGTGCATAATCCCAGTCGCGTGAGTAAGCCGAAGCTCCGGCGATCAGCATTTTTGGTTTTTCGGCCAATGCTATACGCTCCATTTCGTTATAATCTACCTTGCCTGTAACTTCATCGACTTTATAGGCAACCGGTTTATATAGAATTCCGGAATAATTTACAGGGGAACCATGTGTTAAATGACCTCCGTGAGAAAGATCCAGGCCCAGAATAACGTCTCCTGGTTTTAATACGGCAAGCATAACAGCGGCGTTGGCTTGAGCACCCGAATGAGGTTGCACATTTACCCAATCTGCTTTAAAAAGTTCTTTTGCCCGGTCAATAGCAAGTTGTTCAGCTTCGTCAATAAATTGACAACCACCATAATAACGTTTTCCTGGGTACCCTTCGGCATATTTGTTGGTTAAGCAGGAACCCATAGCATTCATTACTTGTTCACTAACAAAGTTTTCCGAAGCTATTAGTTCAATTCCACTTAATTGGCGTTCTTTTTCTTTTTCGATAATAGAAAAAATCTGAATATCTCTGTTCATAAGGTTTTTTATTCGATTAAGATTTCAAAGGTAGAGGTTAAATTGTTTTTTTGAAAAAATCGTTCATAAAATTCTAAACTAGATATTAACAAAAAGGATTTAGGACCTTAAATATCTATCAAGTTCATTAAATAAATTCTCAAGAAAAATTGGCTTGGATAAGTAACCATTAAATCCTGAAGCTATGCATTTGCGGCGATCCTCGGTAGAAG
>JAIFLU010000277.1:0-6410 GCA_020048915.1 Bacteroidota bacterium
GAGAAAATTTTTGGAATTCCCCGAAATCAAGTGATACAAAAACCACTTGAAACACTTTTTAATAATAAAAGAGTTCCCTTTATTGACTTAATTACCAATCTCAATAACTCGAACGATGAATTTAAAGGGGAGTTCACAATAGAAAATAATGAAGCAAACGTAATTACGGTCTTATTAACTGTTCATTTTATAATAAAGGAAACAACATCCTCAAAATCAATACTTATTATTGTATCCGACATAACTGAACGGAAGCAATTTGAAATAGCCCTCAGGTATAAAAATGAAGAACTTGTTGCGGCAGAAGAAGAATTAACTGCAACGAATGATGAGCTAAAGTATGTCAATGAGGAAGTTCAACGAAGAAATATTGACCTTCGGAAAATAAACGATAAGTTACAGGATAGCGAAGAAAAATTTCGGGAACTTGCGGAAAATACTAACGATGCCTTTTGGCTGCGTGAAGCAACTCAGATGCTTTATATCAATCCCTCATTTGAAAAGCTTTGGGGTCGTGATAGAAAAGAAATATTAGAGAATCCAACATTACTTGAAAAATGGGTTCACCCTGAAGATCGCATCCGATTTAACAAATGGATAGATTTTAATGTTTTTTCAAATATTAAAAGTTACTCCGAACAGTACCGAATTATAAAACCCGATGGAACAATTCGTTGGCTCTGGTCAAGAGTGCATCCTGTATATGATAGTGAAGGGAAAATATATAGAGTGGCTGGAATAGCAACCGATATTACCGATCAAAAAGAAACCGAAGACGCTTTAATCAGAGCGAAAGAAAAAGCCTTAGAAAGCGACAACTTAAAGTCAGCATTTCTTGCTAATATTTCTCATGAAATTCGCACTCCTATGAATGGAATTCTGGGATTTGTCGATTTACTAAAAGACGAAAGTCTTAGCCTGGAAACAAGAAATACATATGTTAATATTATTACTAAGAGCAGCAAGCAACTGCTCCAAATTATTGATGATATAATTGATATATCTAAAATTGAAGCCAATCAGGTAAAAATTGACATTAATGAGTGTTTAATTAATAATACTATTAAAGACTTATTATTATTTTACCAAAACGATAAAGCACTTATTGAGAAAAGCAATCTCCAGCTAAAATATCAAATTACACTGGATGATGAACATGCCAAAATCTTCACCGATGAATCGCGTTTGCGGCAAATATTGATGAATCTTTTAGATAATGCTGCTAAGTTTACCATTGAAGGAGAAATTGTTATTGGCTATAAACTGATTGAAAACAAAATAATCGAATTTTTTGTTAAAGATACTGGAATAGGCATTAATTTAGACCAACAACACTTGGTATTTGAACGCTTCAGACAAGCTGACAGCTCTGCTACAAGAACATATGGCGGAACAGGACTTGGGCTATCTATCTCCGAAGGTTTAGTTAAACTTCTCGGTGGATTGATATGGTTTGAATCAGAACCTGGCCAAGGTGCGACATTTTATTTTTCCATACCGTATCATCCTGTTAACAAAAGAATTGTACTTAGTGATGTGGATATTAATTTGGAAGATCCTAAATGGGACGACAAAATTATCCTTGTTGTTGAAGATGATGAAATAAATTTTGAATATCTTAAAACCGTTTTAGAACCGTCAAATGCTATTATCCTCTATGCATCATCAGGTGAAGATGCTTTAAGAGTTTTTTCATCTAACAACGATATAGACCTGATATTAATGGATATCCGTTTACCCGGAATAAGTGGATATGAAGCCATGCGTATGATAAAAAACCAAAAATCGGATATTCCGATTATCGCCCAAACTGCATTTGCAATGGCCGAAGATTATTCTAAATGCCTGGAACAAGGTTTTGATGACTATATTGCTAAGCCGATTAACCGACGACATTTAATCAAAATAATCCAAAAACAGTTCCAATAAAAAGAGTCCGTTCAAAATTTCGAATGTTATTATCGATCAGTCTATAATGACAGAAATTATATATACTAAATCGTTAATAATATAGCTGTTTTTAGTTAGTTTTTACAAATTATTTTTCTAATATTGCGGTTAGATAAACTCATTTAATCTGAATAAAATATTTTTATATTAAGTTTTTGATCTATGGCAGCAAATGATTTTTGGAACGAGGAATGGAAAACCATCAAATTCAGTGGACTAAATGAAAAAGAGGTTTACCAGGTCTCTAATTATGGTCGAATTAGAATTTTCAAACCCGGTTTAAATGATTGGAAAGTTCTAAAATCTGCCAATGTTAAAGGATATCGGTATTTCACTTTCAAATCTAATATCGATTGGAAGCATAAAATATCGAAACCAGTTCACCGTTTAGTCGCAGAAATGTACTGTGAGCAACAAAGCGAAAGTCATAATTTTGTTATTCACTTAAACTATGTTAAGGATAACAACTTCTTTAAAAATTTAAAATGGGTTAGTCAGGAAGAGCTTACAGAGCATAACCTTAAAAATCCCAATGTAATTAATTCCCGAAGAAAAGGCATAATTACAAACGCCAAACTTACAGAAACAGAAGTAATTAGATTAAAACTAAAACTAAAAAGAGGAAAGAATAAACTTTACAAAATTGCGAAAGAATTTGGTATTACCCACACACAGCTAAACAGAATACGATCGGGTGAAAATTGGGGCCATATCAAGGTCGATTAAAGTATTATTGTTGCAAATATTCAATAAAGGAAATATCTCCTCTGTGTAAGATCCGCAAAATTTTATTATTATCGCGCAAATCTTGCGTAAATGCCCAAAGGCAGTTTTTTATTAAATTGATCTGGGATATATATTTCACCTATTTCTAAATTTGAACTTTTACCAAAGTGTGCATTTATTAAATTCTCAGCTATGAGAGCTGAGAATCCCATAGAATATAGATTCATTATAAAAAAGGAATTTTTAGTAATTAGCAATTTACTGCATAAATTAATCAATTCATTAATCTGATATTCCAGAATCCACTTCTCCCCTTCTGGTCCCCTGCCATAAGCCGGAGGATCTATAATAATTCCGTGGTACGACTTATTACGCTTAACTTCTCTTTTGATAAATTTCAATGCATCCTCTACTACCCAGCGTATACCATCCAATTTAGAGGCCATCATATTTTCATTACTCCAATTAACAACCTGCTTTACAGAATCGAGATGCACCACATCAGCTCCCCCTGCTTTTGCCGCTAACGACGCTCCTCCTGTATAAGCAAAAAGGTTTAAAACACGAAGTTCATTTATTTGGATTTTTAAAAAATCGTAAATATAATCCCAGTTGGCAGATTGTTCCGGAAAAATCCCAACATGCTTGAAAGAGGTAAGGCCCAAACGAAACCTAAGCTCCATTTCTTTGTATTTGTAATCGACAAACCATTGTTGTGGCATTCCGGATTTTAATTGCCATTCGCCCCGTTCCCCCAGGTCACTTGATTTACCTAAATCCTTATTTAATCTAAAAGATGCGTGCGACCTTAAATCCCACTGATCCGAAGATAATGTCTTATCCCATACAGCTTGTGGCTCGGGTCTCCGAAGGGTATATTTTCCAAATCTTTCAAGTTTTTCAAATCCACCAGTATCAATCAATTCATAATCAGTCCAATGCGATGGGCATATAAGTTGCATGCGATTTAATATTTATCAACTTTTATTAATTTTCGAATATATTTATTGTCACCATGCGAAATAACCAATAAATATACTCCCGGAGAAATATCACTGGTATTTATTACTATTTCTTTTTTGCGCTTCGCTATACCTTCGTAAACTATTTTGCCGGTTAAACTTAAAATTTTTATCTTTTCGTCTTTTGCCGATTCCGTTTTAAAAGATATAGAAACATTATCAGTAAAAGGGTTTGGTTTAAAAACAAAATAATCGTCAATCGAAGGTAACTCAGGCAAGCGACTTAAACTCATTACTTTCTTTAACAACCAGTTATTAGGATCAAACTCTAAAGAACTAATTTGTCCGGAATGCTTAATAATGAATTTTTGCGGGTTAGAATCCTGATTTAACCTAATAATTGTATCCATGTTATTCCCTGCTATCTTAATATCAAAAGGCGTTTTGAAAAATGAGGAGTTTTTCGCGCTTGGAAACTGTTCAATATTTAACATCAGAGAATCACCCGAACTTTTCCAGGAAATATCAAATTGAGGGTATCCCTTTCCGTAATACCATTGATTAAAAAAATCCGTCAAATCTAAGTTGGTTTTTTTCTCCATAAGATTACAAAAATCTTCCCCTGAGGCTGTTTTAAACTTAAACTGGCTAAGGTATTCCCGAATTGAACTGAAAAACAGTGAATCGTTATTTATCTGATAACGCAACATATGGATAATTGCAGCACCTTTCTTATAGCTCAAATTGCTGCTGAAAATCCGGTACTCATCTTCGGCCTCAGATGCAGGAATAAAAACAGAACCCATCGATTCTCGCAATGCGCGCCCTTGGGCATTGGCCATCCAGAAATTCGCTTCACTTTTTGAATTTAGGAATTCTAAAGCTAAATATTCACAATAGGAGGCAAATCCTTCGTTAATCCATATATCTTGCCAGCTCGAACAGGTAATATAATCGCCGAACCATTGGTGTGCCAGTTCATGCGATACCAGTGAATAGCTAAAATTAGCCAATGTAGTCATTGTTTGATGCTCCATACCACCTCCAATTGGAGCCACACAGTGTCCATATTTTTCTTCAAAAAAAGGATATACCCCAAAAAGTTTGCTAAATAGCTTCAGAAAATCGGAGGTTTTGTCAATCGCAGATTTATTGCTCTCTAAATAACCAGTCCGGTTATAAACAAAATTCTGAACCCTCATGGAGTCTTTATGTTCTGGGATTTTAACATAAAATGAATAATCTTTGTAATCCGAAACTGTAAAAGATATCAGGTAATAGGAAATAGGAAATTTCGTACGCCAATTGAATTGAACTTTTGAACCTGAAACCGAAACTGTATCAGTTAAAACACCAACTGATCCGGCCATCCTTCCTTTGGGAACGATTATTGAAACCCAACAAGAATCTGCCTTATCATTTAATTGTTGCTTACAGGGAAACCATTGCTTTGCCCCAAAAGGTTCTGACAAAGTCCAGGTTACCGGAATATTCCAATTATTATCTTTTTCGCTCGATAGAGAAGAAAAAAATGAATTTGTTTGCACTAATCCCTTATAAAATACCTGCACATTTAACACTTCTTCGGAAACAAAATTTTTCGGATTTTTAATAATAAATAAATCTTCAATAAACTTGTAGGTATTTGATATCTGACCATTTATATATACAGAATCTATATGCAAATCGGAGTTAAAATTAAAAATAACCGAATCTGAGGCTTGTTTTATTAATAAATTAACTAATGTATTTCCTTTGATATAAGTAGTAGTGTCGTTTGCTTCGAGATTTATGGAATAAAATTTAACATCATAGGTTTTATACCAGTCTGGTTCCGGAGCATAGTCTTTCTCCTGCGACCAAACCACTCCAATCTCTATAAATACAAAGTAAAATAACAATAGTACTTTCCATGAAATTTGCATATGCGAATATTTAATTAACATCAATAAAAATAAAACTGACCAATCAACTGTTATTTGTTAACAAAAGTAAATTTAAAATTTTCGAAATACTATAGCTTAAATCGATAAGCGCATATTAAAACTATCTAAAAGGGTAAATATTCATTAATAATACCCCCAAAATAGGATGTGTGATCAATTTTGATAATACATAGACTCAAACGATTTATTAAATATTAAGATTAAGAAAAATTAACAATTTAGCATTTTAAATAAAAGTTTCTAATTAATACAAATGTTCAACAAAAGTTTAATTTTACTTTCCCGAAAATTTAATTAATGAGCGAAAATTTACTAAATGCTTTGATGGAGCTTGTTGCGCTTTTTGCCAGGGTAAATAAAACCCGGTTTATCGATAACGCCCATGCACTAGTAAAAATGTATCTGGAACAGACCTTATCCAGAAGCAATAGTCGGATACACATTCGCAAATTTTATGATTATTTTGAGTTTTATTCCAAAAAGCATCAAGAAGGAATTGTTGATGAAACTTTTTTAAGAGATTATATTCTTGAAATTACAAAAAGGCTTAATACTGAACTAACCGAAGAAGAAAGAATGATTATTCTTCTATCTTTTCTGGAATTAGTAAAACTCGATAAAAAAATTGACACCAATGAACTTTCCTTTCTAGAAATATTGGCTAAAGAGTTACATATTTCGAAAAGTGATTATCAAAACTCATTATTATTTATCCTATGTAATACTCCAGACCAGGAATTTAATAATAGTTTTTTATTAATCTCTCAGGATGAAAACAAAAACCTGGATGAATTGGAAGGCATATGGATAGACCAAAACAGGCCTG
>JAIFLU010000277.1:6443-7238 GCA_020048915.1 Bacteroidota bacterium
CTGCCAGCGTCGAAAATAAACACTATTCTGTTAAAAAGAATATTGAAGGAGAACTTTTGATTATACGGTTTCAAGGAGTGCATTTTATTGCAGCGAGGTATTTTGGAAATCAGACATATCATTTAAACAACCGGAAAATTCTACCCGGAAAATTCATTTTAATAAATCAGTTTGATCAATTGCGCATTGGTTCTTCTGAAAAAATATCCTACCAGGAATTATTATCTGGCTATAAACACCAAGGACCTTATTCTGAATTAAAACTGACAGGCTGCAATGTTTCCATTTCAGAAAGTACTGAATCTATTAGCATTGCCCCATTTAATTTTGCAGAAGCACCAGGAAATCTGATTGCCATATTATGCAACAATCCATCTGAAAGTAACAATATTTGCCGGTTATTAATAGGTCAAATTCCATTTTCGACTGGCGAAATATGTTTGAACGGGTATAACATTGTTAGTGACAAATACAAAATCCATAAGTTAATTGGGTATGTTCCAAAACAACCTGTATTCGATGAAAATATTAGTATCCAAAATAATTTTTGGATTGCAGCCAGAATGGCATTTCCAAATTATTCTGAACAAAAATTAAATCAAATAGTTGAGCAGGTTAAAATTTCACTTAATCTAGAAGACATTTGCCTTGTTCCAATTACTAAAATTATTACTCAAATTTCGCGCGAATACTTACATGTCTTAAGGGCACCTCTAAAAACTAGTTTTTTGGAACTGCTCTAAATGTATGTATAAATTCATTAGTTTAAAAAAAACGGTTCTACCATATCCCTTA
>JAIFLU010000184.1 GCA_020048915.1 Bacteroidota bacterium
ACACTACTTTACCAAAATGATAGTTCTTCTCCAAATTGTTTAAAACCTTTAAACAAGGAATAAAGGGAGCTTCAAAACTAATAACCCTTGTTTGGACCGTATAATTTTGATATTGGAAAATATGGGCAGGTTGATAGTCGGATAATGTTACCCGATAAGAGGAGGAAAGATTGCTAATTAGTTCCATTAAAGGGTCAATTCCACTATTTACAGCTTTATCACCGGCAATTTTATTGATTTCATCCAGTCTCTTTTGCAGTTCTATCATTTCTGATGGAGCTTTCTCCATTGTAACAGCCTCTTTCTCCATTTGTATACCCTGTTTCCGGATAGTTAAGGTTTCACTAAATGCCAAAAAATATAATAAAAGAAAAACAATTGCTGTTCCCCAGGGTAAAAGCCTGACTTTCTTTTGATATGTCAATCGTTTTAACATTATTTTTTACTGTTTGTTAAGGAGTTAATTCCTAATTCTAAAGAAAAATATCCCAAAAACGTTTCATTTTCCTGCGAATAATTGATGATACCCACATTTCCAACCCATTCCTTTTCCTTAAGTATATGTACCCAATTGTTCAACAAAGCGCTATTTTTAGCAATACCTTCTATTAGAATTGTGTTTGGCTTAATGGTAATTTCTTTATTGCTGCGGACTTTTCCGATGACAGGATGTATTTCAAGCTTTTCCAGGGAGATATCCTCGGGTACAGATTGAGCTATCCGATCGGCATAGAATGACATCTTAACGTTTTTTGATATCCCTGTTTCCCGCATGAATTTTTCTTTCCATTCAACTTCCTTTTTTAGTGTATCAAGAACACTTAGGATATTTTTATTCCCCATAAGTTGATTTTCCAACACCTGCTTTTTTTCGGAATAGTGCATATACAGCAGCATATTGAAAAATAACAGGATAAAAGCTGTTACAAGAACTCCAATACTGGCTTTTTGAAGCAATATTTTGGATAAGTATTCCCTTTTCAACTCCTTTACTACGTGATATTCATATTCTTGATCTGCTTCAATATAATATCCAAACGCAGCACTTAATGCGGGAAGGTATTCGGAAGGGACTTCCTTTGAATCAATAGTATATTTATGGAAATTGTCATTGCTTTCACTTTTTTCGAAGGAGGTAATCGCTTGATCGTCTCTGCTAAATTGGATTTTGCAGGATTCAAACGTTACTATTGGTTTCAACTCATCGAAATAATTCAGAATGTTTACCACGCGGAAAGGCCCCAGGGAAAGACCGATAATATTCATTCCTTCTTGCTGAAATTGATTGATAATGTCATCTGCCAATTCCTTTCTTGCGAGTGCCACATGAACACTGCCATTATCTCCGGGGTACGAATCCACCACAAATTCATCTTCACCGGCAGTGGGGATAAGCTGCTTTATCAATGAAACATCAGGATCAATAGTAGCTTTTTTTAACAGTATCCCTTTACCATCCAATACAAGATAGATTGGGGTATTCAATTTGATTTGCTGTTTTATTTCAGAAACTGTTCCCTTGCATTCTCCTAATAGTTCAAAGCTTAAACTCCCTTTTTTATTTTCAACTGATACTATCCTAAAAACTTTCTCACCGGCGGGGTTGATAAAACAATATATGCCATTGATAGAATTGTTCCTGATAAACCGATGATTTAAATATTTTTCGATCATAATCTAACGGTTAATCAATAATAGTTGGCTTGATAAAAATATTAAGCTTCGATTTGGAACGCTCATTCGTTTTACTGCTAAACAACCATTTTATGACAGGAATTCTTGCCAGCAGGGGTACTCCGGAACCAGAATCCCTGTTGCGCTTTTCTTCCAACCCACCTAAAAGTATCATTTCCTGATTCTTCACCCGGATGAGTGATTTAAATTTTCGCGAAACTTCGCCTGGAGGTGCATATTTAGAAATGCGTTCGGTGAAATCACCCTGATTAACTTCGATTTCTAATGTAATCTGATCGTCCCCGGAAACAACCGGTTTAATCTTGACCGATAGCTCAGCAGTTACTGATTTATAATTTCGCGTTATTGTTTGTTGTGTGCTTATCGATCCATAAATATTACTTTGCTCCTCCTGGTAATACTCGGTATTCCCAATACTCATGTTTGCTTCATGACCATTCAGGGTAGAAAGCTTGGGGGTAGAGCGGATATTTATTATCCCATCGTTTTCCATGGCTTTCAGGTTGATATAAAAATTAGGGGTTACTTTCCCAATTTTCACAGTGCCAAACCCGTTAAAACTATTAATAAGGTTATTGATGGACTGCGCTCCCAGGGCCATATCCACCTCAGGAAAAACTGTTCCCTTGGTAGTGACTGGTTTATCGCCAAGCCCAGCTTCAATTCCTGTAGAAACAGAATGGCTCTTTTTAATATCAATGATCATTACTTCTATTAGAATGACTGGAACTAATTGATCGATCGATTTTAAAAATTGTTCCAACAATTGGATTCTTCCCGGTACCCCTCCAACCAAAAGGCCGTTGAGTTCAGGAAATTCTTTTATTTCTAAATCTCTGGTAAGTTCTCCGGGGACAACCTCAATTAGTTTATCTATCGGCCTGTTTTGTAATTGCAGCATCCTGAATTCCTTCATTTCCCTTCCCTTATTGTCCCCAAAAATGTATACGTTACTTACTGTTTGATAGGAGAAATTTGTATTTCGGAATATAAAATCAAGCAGTGCCGGAAAGGATATTGCTTTGATATTTAAGGTAGCTTCTCCCTGTACTGGAGATGAAAAGAAATAATCCGCTTTTAATTCTTCTGCTATGGTAGTTATTATTTCTTCCAGAGTAACCTTATCAGCAATAATAGATATGCTATCACCACCAATTCGTTTTATCTCTAATCCGGAATCACCCGCATCTTTTTTCCTGGATATACTGCCATCTTTGCGGTTATTGACTGCTGGTGAAACAGGTTCATTTCTTTCTATCAAAAAAACCTGATCGTCTGTTTTTCTAATTTTTAAATTGTTGGCATAGGTGAATTTTTCTAATGCCCCATCAATGGTCATCTTTTGAATATATCCACTTACTTTAATACGGTCCAATCCCGGAGATGGTACAACATTAAAGCCAGTTTGGTCCACCAGTTCTTTGGTAACATTTGCCAGGTCCTCATTATCACATTCAATTGATACCAAATTAGAAACTGAATCAAAATACACCAATTGTTTTTTAGGGATAGGTAATTCTGCTATCTTTTCCTTATAGATATTGAGAATATTTCCAATTGCTGAAATATTCAGGTCGTATTGTTTACAGAGGAAAAGCAATACATCGATCACTTTTACATTCGAAAAATTATTGACGATTTGGACATTTATGGTTGGATCAACATTAATATTTAATGCGGAACTATTAGCTACTCCTCTTATAAATTCCTGAATAGATACATTGGTTACGGAGATATTTACTTTTTCGTTTAACGCCGGGATTTCACCAGTAGAGAGAAGAATAAGTTTCTCCTGCAATGCTAGATACTTATCTTGTCCCTTTACCTGAATATTCAGGAAGAAGACAAGAATTAAAGAAAAAGAAAATGGGAGTATTTTATATTTCATCGGGATAAGGTCTCTATCTGGTTTATTTTGTTTTTAACTTGTTATAGTAAATTTTCTGTAATTCATTTTCAGTTGGTAGTTTAGATTTAAAATTGGTTCATCAATAAAGAGTAGCACTCATCTATTGATGTATCACCAGCTTCAATAAGTTCAAAGGCCACCTCTGAAAGCGTTTTTATATCCTTTTGTTTATATACATCTGAGATTTGATCTTGCCCTGCTTTGATAATGGCAATAAAATCAGAATCCAAAGGAACTACTTCATAAACCGCCTTACGGCCTTTATAGCCAGTATGAAAGCAGTTATCACAACCTTTAGCAACATAGTGATTCAATAGAGGCCTTGGAGCTTTAAAATTCCGGGGTAGTTCCTTCCCTGTCATCCCTACTTCTCTTTTACATTCAGGGCATAACTGCCGGATTAATCGCTGGGCTACGGAAAGATTTAGGGTATTTGCCAATAAAAATGGAGGAATCCCCATATCTAATAACCGTGATATTGTCCCCCAGGCTGAATTGGTGTGTATGGTGGATAAAACTAAATGGCCGGTCAGTGCTGCCCGGGTTGCCATTTGGGCGGTTTCCCCGTCCCGGATCTCTCCCAACATTATTATGTCAGGGTCTTGCCTTAAAAATGTCCTTAAAGCACTTGCAAAGTTAAGACCTATGCTCTCTTTAAGTTGAACCTGATTTATTCCTTCCAGGGTATATTCAATTGGGTCTTCAATGGTAAGGATATTGGTATGTTCATTGTTTAATATTCGAAGTGTGGCATACAGGGTGGTAGTTTTACCAGAACCAGTTGGCCCGCTAATTAAAACAATCCCATTTGGTTTTTTAATAGCCTCCAGAAAATCGTCCAGTTGTTTGGGCTGAAACCCGAGTTTATAAATATCGATATTGGCAGCATCTTTACTTAAAAGGCGAAGAACAATTTTTTCTCCATATAAAGTTGGAAGCACTGATACCCGAATATCGAATTTACTGTTCCCTGAAGAAAAGAAGATACGTCCATCTTGCGGCAAACGTTTTTCGGCTATATCAAGGTTCGATTTAATTTTCAACCGGTTGATGATGGCCGGATATTCGTCTTTCTTAAGTACAAACCGCTCTACCAATTTACCATCAATACGCATACGTATGCGGCAGCGCTCTTCATAACTCTCAATATGAATATCGCTGCTTCCAAGTTCATGGGCGTTTGTAATGAGGTTTACCAAAAAGTCATCCGAATTTGGGGTATAGGATAATGCCCCTGAATGTCCGTTTTCTTTTTGGTTCCCTTTTCGGTAGTGTTTGCCGAGGTTTTTCTGTACAAACCCATTTCTAATCGGGTCAAGTAATACTCTTTTTCCAAATATAATTTCCAGTTCATCAATCAATCCTTGATTGGCTTTACCCTCCACGGTATAGAATTCCATTACCTCTTTATCCAGATGTTTAGGGATAATGGAGTATTGCCATGCCTGATCAGCAGTTATTAACTGAACCAAGCTGATATCAATTTCGTGACTACCATTTATTTCCATCGCCTATGAACTTAATGTATAAAGCAAGTCGGATAAGAATAAATCATCGAAAAGTAATCCGGATTTAAAGTTCCAGGATACCAATAAAGTAAGAGCCAGAATTATAGCGAGACCTCCGGCAAGTGGAATTTCAAGAATTGGCTTTTTAGCAGTTTTAAATAGAACAACGCAAACTAGGACAATTACCAATGCCACGATTTGTATGAAGATAAAATTAAATGGGGAGAACAGGAATATAACAGGGAGGTAAAAGAGGATGTCACCACTGCCAATATAATGATTTACAATATTCCTCCATTTTTTTTGTTTAATAGCAAAATATAGAAAAGTTGCCCCAAGTTGAATTGAAATAAGAATAAGGTTTATTAATGCATAAGAAAATGCCGGTTTTAATCCAAGAGAAATAATGGAATATGCTATTGATGAAATCGACAAAGCTCCTAAAGAGATATAAGAGATAGCCCTATAACGGAGATCTTCGTATGCCAGGTAAAGGAAGGCAAGTAATAAAGAAATCTTAAGGAACAGCATAAAATGTTAGTCTTTAGTAACTTCTAAAAGGTTTTTGTCCTGGTCCATTTCCCATACATTAAATGCGCCATCGCCATCAAAATCGACCACAGCGGTTGCACGAATTTTAAAGCCTGCTGTATTTGCATCAATAATTTCGACCCGGTAGTTTGCTGATCCCCCATCGGTGACTAGTTTTTCCTGTTCGAAGCCTACTTCTTCGAAGGTAGCCCCGTACTTGGATTTCATGTAGAAGAAGTTTTTCTCAAGGGTGTGAAGATGTCCTAGTTGAAGCTGCGCTTCTGTGCTCTTTGCTTTGGATATAAGGGGCATTAATTTTGGTAGTGCCAGGATTACCAATATCCCAATAATTACTAATACGACCAATAGCTCTGTAAGGGTAAAGGCTGGAAGCCTTTTTATTTTTGAAATCCTCATTTTCATAATATATGTTAGATAATCAATTTTTGTGCGATATTTTAATATCAATCCTTTACTTATACTGTATTTTAAGGATAAAGATGTGATGGTTAGGAAAGAAAAGGGTATTCGGTAGGTTTTATTGGGTAAACGGTACCTTCTTTTGGGTAATTGGTAGCAAGTAGTTTGTGTGTGGTATCTCTATTTCAAATTCAATCAAAAACTATTTTGGAATTGGTCATTTGTTTACCTTTTGAATAAGGGTTAGTTTATTGGGTCAATTGCCAGATAAGCATATGTTTAAACAGGCTATACACCAAGCTACCTCCAAACGTAAAATGATAAA
>JAIFLU010000076.1 GCA_020048915.1 Bacteroidota bacterium
AATGACATGTTATAATTTTTTGAGATGCGAGTTCAACTCCTAAAATTTCGCATGCCCGATTGGAAACATATCGGTGACTCGTTCCATGAAATCCATATCTCCTGATGGCGTATTTTTTATAAAGGGGGTAAGGGATGGCATACATATAGGCATAATCGGGCATCGTTTGATGAAAAGCAGTATCAAAAACACCCACTTGAGGAATATTTGGAAGTAATGCCTGCATGGCATATATCCCTTTAAGGTTAGGAGGATTGTGCAATGGTGCCAGGTCAATACATTCTTCAATCATCCTTATAACTTCATCAGATAAAAGTACACTTGAATTAAATTTTTCTCCTCCATGTACAACCCGGTGACCAACAGCATCAATTTCTTCAAAATTAGTAATACTGCCATGTTTTACCGAGGTTAAAATGCCCAATACATATTCTATTCCCGATTGATGATCGTATATATCTCCTTCTAAAATAAGTTTATCCCCATCGTTTCGTTCATTTTTAATAAAGGAACCATGAAGTCCTATTTTTTCAACTACCCCTTTAGCTAAAACCTCTTTGGTAGTCATTTCGAATAACTGATACTTTATGGAAGAACTACCACAATTAAGAACTATAATCTTCATTTATTCAGCGTTTTCTGTAAAATTATTTTATTTCAGTACTTGTGATATTATGCGTAACCTTAACATCCCTTTCGTACTTGTAAAACCCTTTTCCAGTTTTTCTTCCAAGGTTTTGGGCTCTTACAAGACGTTTAATAATCGGAGAGGCTTTGAATTTTTGCAACCCAAATTCCTGATATAGATTGTCCATGTATTTCAAAATTTTATCCAAACCAATCCGGTCAGCAAGCTCGAATGGGCCAAATTGTAGGCCATATCCAAGTTTCATGGTGTCGTCAATGCTCTCAATTGAGGCTACACCTTCCATCAATACTTCACAAGCTTCATTAATTAATGTTACAATAAGTCGTGTGCTTATATTCCCGGGAGATTCATTAACAGTAACTACTTTCTTTCCTATCATTTTGGCAAACCGACAAACAAAACTATATGCTTGTTCGCTGGTTCTAAGCCCTTTAACAACTTCAACAACTTTAACGGTAGGAGGGATCATAAAGTGTAATCCAACAGCCCGCTCAGGATATTTAAGCGCTGAGGATAAGTCGGAAATCATCAAGGTGGAAATATTTGAGGTAATAACAGCGTCACGATCAACGTGTTCTTCAATTTTTTTAAATACTTCCTTTCGCAACTCAATAGATGTCCCCGGGTTGTTAGAACTAATCGTCTCCATTACCAAATTGCACTCCGCAATATCTTCATATTTTGTAGTGCCATGTATTCGCGAGAGGATGGCTCTTTTTTCGCTATCAGTAAGTCCCCAGCGATCAATTATTTTATCAAGCTGTTCATTAATTCCAAGAAAAATATCTCTAACGCGGTCTTCGCTAATATCTACAAAAACTACGTCAATTCCGGCCTGACTGATTATTCTGGCAATTTCCTGTCCCACTGTGCCACATCCAACTATTCCAACTTTGCGCAGACTATCTTTTTTGCGTAATTTTTCACTAAGTGCATAGTCTTCTAAAACTTCCGACATTTTCTATTTATTTTTCATTTATTAATTCCTGCTGCTTGATTTACAGTAATTGCTATTAAATTAACAATATCGCTTACGGAGCATCCTCTGGATAAATCATTAATGGGGGCAGCCATTCCCTGAAGTATGGGGCCAATAGCTTCAGCTCCGGCAAGTCTTTGAACCAGCTTATAAGCAATATTGCCCGATTGGAGATCGGGAAAAACTAAAACATTTGCTTTTCCGGCAATTTCACTTCCCGGAGCCTTGCTTAATCCAATAGATTCGATAATTGCAGCATCTGCCTGAAGCTCTCCGTCAATTTTTAAAGAAGGATCCATTTCTCTTGCAATTTTTGTGGCTGATACTACTTTATCAACCATTTCATGGCTGGCACTTCCTTTGGTAGAAAAACTGAGCATAGCAATTCGGGGTTCAATACCTACGATTGCTCTCGTTGTTTTTCCTGTTGCAATTGCAATTTCTGCAAGTTCACGGTCTGTAGGATTTGGATGAACTGCGCAATCGGCGAAAACCATAATACCTTCGTTTCCAAATGATTTATCTTTCATTATCATAATAAAAGCTCCTGAGACAACTGAAATTCCAGGTAAGGTTTTTACAAATTGGAATGCAGGCCTTAAAACATCTCCGGTAGCATTTCTTGCTCCGGCAACTTCTCCATCAGCATCCCCACTTTTAATCATCAGGGTTGATAAATACAAAGGATCTTCGATGAGCTTTGAAGCATTCGATTTTGTTAATCCTTTGGCTTTTCGAAGTTCTACCATTAAATCAACATATTGTGCTTTTTTGGAATGATTAATGGGATCAATAATTAGAGCTTTGTTAATATTCTCTAATTCCCATTTTTGGGCTAATTCTTTTATGGTCTCAGGGCTGCCAATTAGAATTATTTCAGCAAGTTTTTCTCCGATCGCAATATTAGCAGCTTTTAACGTGCGCTCTTCTGTTCCTTCAGGTAATACAATACGCTTATTTTGCTGTTTTGCGTTTTGTTTAATCTTTTCTAGTAATTCCATTGTATTACAGCGTTTTATTGTTCAAATATAATTGTGGTTTTACAGGCGGTTACCAAAACAACTACTCAATAGCATTAATTATCTACCAAAGATAATATTCCTTGTATTGTTAGCTGCTGAATCATGTCTAAAACATTAAATATTATTCAACATATCAATTGTGATATTAAATTTGATTTGACCAGCTTAAATTTAAAATAAAACACTGTTTTATCCTAACGTTTCATCTGTCTATTTTTTAATTTTTATATTTAGGTCAGATGGAACATCCAATTAGTCATGCCCTCGTGTGTTGGGCTACCTAACATGGATGTTTTATGTGTCAATTTTTAGATTATTAAATTATGGCATTTCCCTTGAGTGTTAAAATTCTCTACTATGGATGTTTTGCAGGAATTTCACTTTCTTCTATTCATACTTATAATTTAATGTTATACAAATAATTGAATAAATAAATTTCATATCCTCAAATCTTTCTGTTAATAATTAATGAGTTTGAATATATTTGTTAGTTTTTTTATTTAAACACCATGAGCACTATAGAAAACAAGCTGATAAAGCTAAAAAAGGATTTAGCCGGGAAATTATTCACCGATGAAATTTCCAGAATACTTTATGCAACGGATGCTTCAGCATATCGTGAAATGCCATTGGCGGTTGCAATTCCCGAAAACGAAGAAGACCTTAAAAAGTTAATAATTTTCGCTAATAACGAAAGAGTAACCTTGATCCCTCGCGGAGCAGGTACATCTCTTGCAGGTCAGGTTGTTGGAAAAGGAATTATTGTTGATATTTCCCGGAATTTTAAAAAAATACTTCATCTTGATGAAGCGAATCATTCCGTTAGAGTGCAACCTGGGGTTGTATTGGATGAGTTAAATTTGTATTTAAAAAAGTATGGTCTCTTTTTTGGCCCTGAGACATCTACCTCAAACCGCTGTGTTATGGGCGGTATGTTGGGGAATAATTCTTGCGGATCACATTCTATCATATATGGAAGCACTAGGGACCATGTGCTTTCAGTTAAAGGATTTTTAAGTGATGGAAGCCTTGTAGAATTTAAGGATTGTTCAAAAGCAGAGTTTGAAGCCAAATGTATTGGAAATTCTTTAGAGTCCAGGATATATTCTAATATTAGGCAAATCTTATCCAATCCATTAAATCAGGAGAATATCCGAAGGGAATTTCCCGATCAACTTGTAAAAAGGCGGAATAATGGATATGCAATTGATATCCTGCTCGAAACGGATCCATTTGCTGGAAATAATATTCCTTTTAATTTTTCTAAGCTTATTGCTGGCTCAGAGGGAACATTAACTTTTGCTACTGAAATACTACTGAACCTGGTTCCTCTTCCCCCGAAAGAAAAAGCGGTGATATGTGTCCACTTAAATTCTATAATGGATGCCCTACAGGCTAATCTGATTGCGCTTAAATATTTCCCTGGAGCAGTAGAATTAATGGATAGTTTTATTCTTAACTGTACAAAAGATAATATTTCCCAGCGTAGAAACCGCTTTTTTGTACAAGGTGACCCCGGGGCTCTTTTAATTGTAGAATTTGCCAGGGAAACAAAAGAAGAAATTCTTGAAATACAAGCGAATCTTGAAAAAGAGCTTAGACAAAGTGGACTGGGATATCATTTTCCAATTTTATTTGGTTCTGATATAAATAAAGTTTGGGCACTCCGAAAATCAGGGCTGGGAGTACTTTCGAATATTCCTGGAGATGCTAAACCAGTTTCAGTTATTGAAGATACAGCTATTAATCCTCACTACCTGCCGGCATATATCACAGAATTTAATGAAATACTCAATAGTCATAAATTAAATTGTGTTTATCACGCCCATGTGGGTACTGGTGAGTTGCACCTAAGACCGGTTCTTAATCTAAAGGATCCTAAGCAAGTTGAAATATTTAGAACATTAGCCACAGAAACTGCGAATCTGGTAAAAAAATTCAAAGGAAGTTTAAGCGGAGAACATGGAGATGGCCGCTTAAGGGGAGAATTTCTTCCAATTATGATAGGCCAATCAAATTATGAGCTTCTCAAGGATTTAAAAAGAGCCTGGGATCCAGAGAATGTCTTTAATGCAAATAAAATTGTTGACACTCCTCCGATGAACAGCTCACTGAGATATATTCCCGGAGTGGAGGACAAAAAAATAAGCACATATTTTGATTATTCCTCAACACTAGGAATTCTGAGGGCAGTTGAAAATTGTAACGGAAGTGCTGATTGTCGAAAGACCGAAATTATAGGTGGTACAATGTGCCCAAGCTATATGGCTACACGTGATGAAAATGCTACCACGCGCGCCAGGGCTAATATTTTAAGAGATTACCTGACAAATTCAGATAAAGAAAATCCGTTTAATCATAAAGAAATATATGAGGTTTTAGATTTATGCTTATCATGTAAGGGTTGCAAAAGTGAATGTCCTTCCAATATTGATATGGCTAAATTAAAAGCGGAATTTCTTCAGCATTATTACGATGCAAATGGAGTTCCTTTGAGAAGCCTGATGGTGGGGCATATTACAAAACTGAATAAGCTAGCTAGCATTGTTCCGGGCTTTTATAATTATGTAGTAAACCGATCTCCAATTGCCTCTACGATTAAAAATGTCGTTGGGTTTACATCTAAAAGAAATTTACCAGAACTTGCACCTAATACTTTTCAGTCCTGGTTGAATAAAAATTTAAATAAAATTAATGATTCTTTAATTGATAAATCAAAGAAAGTTTGCTTGTTTATTGATGAGTTTACAAATTATAATGATGTTACTGTTGGAATTAAATGTGTAAAACTTTTAAATAAACTGGGATACTTCATTATTCTTAAACCCCATAAAGAAAGTGGACGAACATTTTTATCAAAAGGATTTCTCAAAGAAGCAAGAAAAATTGCTGATTTTAATGTAAACATTCTTTTCCCGCTTATTTCAGAAGCTATTCCTATTGTAGGAATAGAGCCTTCCTGTATTTTGACTTTCCGTGATGAATATCCTGAATTAACAACCTCCTTATACAGAGAGCAAGCAAAAAAATTAGCGAGTCATACTTTTCTGATAGACGAATTTATTAGTAATGAAAATATGGCTGGGAAGATTGATTCTGTTTTATTTACTACTGAGAAAAAAGAAATTAAATTTCATGCACACTGTCAGCAAAAAGCCATCTTATCAAGCGAGCCAACCCGAAAGATGCTTTCCATCCCAATTAATTATGAAGTAACTGAAATAAAATCGGGGTGTTGTGGAATGGCCGGTTCTTTTGGTTACGAAAAAGAGCATTACGATTTATCGATGAAAGTTGGTGAGCTGGTATTATTCCCCGAAGTTAGAAAATCAAACGAAAATACGGCAATCTCAGCGCCTGGAACAAGTTGTAGACATCAAATATCTGATGGGACTGGGCGAATAGCTTTACACCCAGTTGAAATTTTATATGACGCATTACTGTAGTTTACATTTGTAAACTACATATTTTCCTGTTTATCTTATTGACCAAGTTGGTTCATATCCTTTTTCTCAGTAATTTCTGAAGAGAAATTAGATATGAATTTGTTGATTCTAGGACTTCATTTAGGTTCAATTATTATATTCACTTCACTAATACCTTTAAATTACTGCTTTCTCTTTGTCTAAGCGTAGTAGCATCTTGAGGAACTCTGGCTATTATTAGGAAGGAGGTATGCCTTTATCTTAAATTGGCCATAAATAATCGTTTTTCAATAAAACACATATGTACA
>JAIFLU010000133.1 GCA_020048915.1 Bacteroidota bacterium
AAAGGTAAGTTCTACAAAAAATGGAATGCCAAAAGTACAAGTTTTATACTTTCTTTTCCTTCCACTTTCCTTTCTGAAATAATATTAATGCAATAATTGTAATCATCGATTCCGCAATAACAATGCTATAATATACACCCTGCTGATTGTGTCCAAAAACCTTAACGCTTATCCAAGCCAGGGGAATTTCGAGCAACCAAAAGCAAAAGAAATTGATATACGTGGGAGTATTTGTGTCGCCAGCCCCATTAAAAGCCTGAATCATTACCATCCCAACTCCATAAAAGAAGAAACCATAGCTGATAATCCGCAAACTTTCAGTAGCAAGCGGAATAACAGTGGGATCGCTGGTAATAAGCCCCACAAAAAACGCAGGATACATAATAAACAGAAGGCCAATAATAGCTTGAACCGTAAAATTAACGATAGCGCTGGCCCAAACAGCCTTTTCGGCCCTTGCAGGTTTATTGGCTCCAAGACTTTGCCCTACCAGTGTAGAAGCAGCATTGCTAAGCCCCCACGATGGTAACAGTGCGAAAACAATAATCCGGATTGAAATAGTATATCCCGCCACAACTGAACTCCCAAAGCCTGAAATCAGCAGCATTAAAAATATCCAACTTGCTGTACCAATAATATTTTGGGCAATGCCACCACCTGCTACCTCGAAAACATGCTTTATCATTTTCCAGTCGAATCGGATATGCCTTCTTTTTATTACTATCCGATGATGTCCTCCAAACAACAGCCAAAACTGAAAAAGTACAGCTAATCCTCTACCCACAGTAGTTGCAATTGCCGCTCCTGTAACGCCCAATTTTGGAAATGGCCCCCAGCCAAAAATTAAGCATGGATCTAATACAATGTTTATCAAATTAGCAACTAAAAGCACTCGCATGGCAATTGCCGCATCTCCCGAAGATCTAAAAATAGCGTTATTTATAAACAAAAGCATAATAATCACATTCCCGGTAATCATAATGGAAGTATATTTCCAACCGCTTTCAATCATAGCAGGGCTGGACCCCATCAACTCCAGAAGCGCTTTAGCACCAAAAATTCCAACAAAGGCAATTGCAAGTGAAACCAATGTACCGGCGACGATCGATTGAAAAGCTGCATTTGCAGCGCCCTCATGGTTTTTCTCACCTATCCGTCGGGATACAATCGAGGTAGCCGAAAAACTCAATCCCCAGGCAATTGCATATATTATGGTCAGCATGCTTTCGGTAATTCCAACAATAGCAACCGCCTCCGAGCCCAACTTTTGGACAAATATAATATCGACAATCGCAAATGTCGATTCCATAACCATCTCCAAAACCATGGGGATAGAAAGTAACAATATAGCACGACTTAGTTTTCCCTCTGTAAAATCCTGCTCGGTGCCAGAAAGAGCTTCCCAAACATCCCTTAAAAATTGCTTAAAACGAGATAACATTCTTCCGATATAAATAAAAGTTTGCAAAGGTAGTAGTTTAATATGTTATACCAAAAGCAATTACCATTGTTAAATTTTAAAATAAAAAGCGAATACAAAGTAAAATATTGCTAACACATTGAAATAATGTAAATAATATGTGCTGTTCAAAATAAAGGTTTGATAACATCGTTCCATTGTTGAAAAAAAGGGAAAGTATCGCTTTTTAAATATTACTACTTTTACAAGGTTGCTTAAATCTAATTGAATGCCTGAAAAACCGAACAAAAACGCTAAGAAACCCAATAAATTTGTCCGTTTTATAAAAGACGAAAAGTTTAAAATTACATTGGGGATTGCCCTGATTTTTTTTGGGGCATATCTTACCCTTTCTTTTATTTCCTACTTTTTTACCTGGAAAATTGATCAAAGCTTCGAAAATGGAAGTGTGATTTCGGATGCTGCAGTTACTGTCGAAAACTGGTCTGGAAAAAGTGGAGCAAAAATCGCCAATTATTTCATGAATGCCGGTTTTGGAATATCATCTTTTGGCTTTCCTTTTCTATTGTTTATAATTGGCCTTCGTTTAATCAATATAAAACTACTTCCCTTACGGAAAACATTTTTCATTACCCTGGGACTGATTATTTTATTATCGCTGGTGTTGGGATTTGTTTTTGGTACAGCTGGAGGATACCTAGGAAGCGGTCTTGGAGGGAGTTACGGCTATTTTGTTACCCAGTGGCTGAATGCCGTGATGGGAATATTCGGAACCACATTGCTTTTATTACTTACCATCATGGTATTTGCTTTCTTTACAGTGAAATCGAGTATTGAGTGGTTTAAATCGATGATGGCATCCTTTTTTATGCGAAAAGCTAAAACAGAAAATGCCGGAAATGAGCAACCGATAGTATCAGTAGAGGAACAATCGGATGAAGATGAGCAAATTGATGAAAACTTTAAAGTAGTACATCCTGTTAAACCCAATTTAAAATCCACCACAGACAACGATATAGAACTCACCATCGAAGAACATATTCATAGAGAAGAACCGGTTGCAAAACCAATAATTCGGGAACCAGTTCAAGTTGCAGAACAACTGGTGGAAGAACTAGGGAATTACGACCCAACGCTCGATTTAAAAAATTATAAATATCCTCCTGTAGAACTTTTAGAAGACCACCGTACAGAAAATTCACAGGTGAGTAACGAAGAACTTATCAGCAATAAAAATAAAATTGTTGAAACACTTGCCAATTATAAAATTCAAATAGATAAGATTAAAGCTACCATTGGACCTACAGTTACTTTATATGAAATTATTCCTGCCCCGGGAATTCGGATTTCGAGAATAAAAAATCTGGAAGATGATATTGCCCTTAGTCTATCGGCATTAGGTATCCGCATAATTGCTCCTATGCCGGGCAAAGGTACCATTGGTATTGAAGTGCCCAACCTGAAACCTGAAGTGGTATCGATGCGCTCGCTTATTACATCGCGCAAATTTCAGGATTCGACTGCCGAAATAGCCATTGCCATTGGGAAAACTATTTCGAACGAGACCTTTGTATTTGACCTTACCAAAATGCCCCACTTATTGGTGGCAGGAGCAACCGGACAAGGTAAATCGGTTGGGTTAAATGCTATTATTACTTCTATGCTTTACAAAAAGCATCCTTCGCAACTCAAGTTTGTGTTGGTTGATCCTAAAAAAGTTGAGCTTACTCTATATTCAAAAATTGAACGGCATTTTTTGGCAAAACTTCCCGATTCGGATGAAGCAATTATTACCGATACCCAAAAAGTAATAAATACATTGCACTCGCTTACCCTGGAAATGGAAAACCGCTACGATCTGCTAAAAAGTGCTCAGGTAAGGAATATTAAAGAATACAACGAGCGGTTTTTAGCACGGAGGCTAAATCCACAAAACGGCCACCGTTACATGCCATATATTGTGGTAGTAATTGATGAGTTTGCCGATTTAATAATGACAGCCGGCCGCGAAATAGAAACCCCAATAGCTCGTTTGGCGCAATTAGCCCGCGCAATTGGTATCCACCTGATTATAGCCACTCAACGCCCCACCACCAATATCATCACCGGGGTTATTAAAGCAAACTTCCCTGCCCGCATCGCTTTCAGGGTTTCATCGCAAATAGACTCGCGTACCATTCTCGATGGAGCGGGTGCTAATCAGCTTATTGGCCGGGGCGATTTACTTTTTGCCGGAGGTAGCGATATCATCCGTTTGCAATGTGCATTTATTGATATACCGGAATTAGAACGAATCACCGATTTCATTGGCTCACAGCAAGCCTACCCTACTGCACATCTTTTGCCCGAGTATTCGAACGAAGACGGTGCCGGAAGTGAAGCAAGTGAAGTAGACCTTAGAAAGCGTGATGAAATGTTTGAAGAAGCTGCCCGACTGGTAGTTATGCATCAGCAAGGCTCTACCTCGCTCATACAACGAAAATTCTCAATCGGATATAACCGGGCTGGACGAATTATGGATCAACTGGAAGCCGCTGGTATTGTAGGCGCATTTGAAGGAAGTAAAGCCCGCCAGGTATTATTTGTTGATGAAGTATCGCTGGAACAGTTTTTGAGTACTCTGCCTTAAAGAACAAACTTTCACCTGTTGATAAAACATGAATATGAAAAAAGTAATCTTAATAAGCCTTTTTATACCAATGCTTTTATCGGGTTTTTCTCAAAACGACCCAAACGCAAAAGCAATACTGGACAAGGTTTCTGCCAAAAATAAAACCTATAAAACCATACGTGTAAACTTCACCATTAATACCACAACTAGTCAGAGTGATAGCAAATCGGTCCAAAAAGGTTCATTACTCTTAAAAGGAGACAAATACCAAATTGCACTTCCCAACAATGAAACTTCCTTTGATGGAAAAGATGTTTACAATTATTTGCCCGAAGTAAAAGAGGTAAATATTACTAAACCTCAATCAAAAGCTAAAAAATCGGATGATTTTTTTATTTCAAATCCCAAAGACATTTTTCGGATCTACGAAAAGGATTTTAAATATAAATTTATAAAAGAAACAACTATCGAAGGCAAAGGAATATATGAAATTGACCTCTATCCTATCGATTTGCAAAAAAAATACAGCCGAATCCGTTTGCAAATTGATAAGAATTCAAATCAGATTTCCTCTATCAAAACATTTTTAAAAGACGGGCAACACTATTTAATAACCTTTACAAAGTTTGTTACCAATCAGGAAATTCCCGATTCGGCTTTCACATTCGACAAAACAAAACACCCTGATGTGGAAATAATCGATTTACGGTTTTAGCAATTCGGGGTATTCAACACGAATATGGTAAATATTCATTAGTTTCCTTTTAAACACTTCTTTTGCCGTGGTTATATCTTTATAGGTTATATGGGCTTCATTGTATTGTTCTTCTGTCATTTGGTTATAAATAATACTGTCGACTAGGTCATTGATAGATTTTTGCGTTATCTCCTTTAAGCTTCGCGAAGCGGCTTCCACAGAATCTGCCATCATCACAAGCACCATTTCTTTGGAGAAAGGAACCGGCCCTGGATAGGTGAATTTCTTTCGTTCTACCTCTCTCTCAGGATATTGATTCATAAAGGAACGATAGAAGAATTGTACAGTAGAATTGCCATGATGTGTTCTGATAAAATCGATAATTGGTGGGGGAATACGATTTTTCTTCGCATATTCAATTCCTTTTGAAACATGGTCGATAATTATTCCGGCACTTTCTTCAAACAAAAGATCGTTGTGAGGGTTCCGCTCCGTATTAAGGTTTTCGATGAAATACCGTGGGTTAAAAATTTTACCAATATCGTGATAGAGAGCTCCTGTCCTTACAAGCAAAGAGTTGGCCTGAATTTTATAGGCTGCTTCCTCAGCAAGATTTGCTACCTGCAACGAATGCTGAAAAGTGCCTGGTGCCTTCTCCGATAATTCCCTCAACAAAGGTTGATTTGTATCCGAAAGTTCCATTAATGTTATATCAGACAAAAAACCAAACATTTTTTCGAACACATATATAAGAGGATAAGAAAACAACAATAAAGCCCCATTTGCAGTAAACCACATGAATTGGCGTATTGGAATTTCCAACAGGGAATTTCCCTGCATTAAGTACAACCCCAGGTAAACTATAGAATAACTGATAATAACATATAAAGCCGTCATTATCAATTTCGAACGCCGGTAAACATTTGTTAAGCTTAATATAGCAACTACACCGGCAACAAAACTCATAAAAATAAATTCGAAACCATTGGGTGCCAAAAAACCGATTACCAATATAGTAACGGAGTGTATAAAAAGCGCTACCCGCGAATCGTAAAACGTCTTTATTATCATTGGAACAACAACTATGGGAATCACATAAATATTCACACTGTTATTTTTCAATAAAATACTTGTTATGCTAATAATTGAAACTACCAGTAAAACAATAAAAGTTGTTTTCATTGAATTTCGATAAATTAGCTTTCGAAAACTGCCTAAATACATAAAAAGCATCGAAATAGAACAAATAATCATTATCAACTGTCCAATAAATACCGTTTTACTATTTCCGGAGGTTCCAATTTGATGCTCATATTCAGTTTCCAGCGAAAAGAGAAGGTTGTACTTCTCTTCATTCACAACTTCCCCCTTACCAATAATACGCTGATTAGCAAGAACCAATCCTTTTGTAACCGAAATCTGATTGATCAGTTCATTCTTGGTATTATTAGATGCTTCTGCGTTATAAATCAGATTGGGCTGAAGATAATTATTCAAATTAAGGTCCCGATAAAAACCCGTTAAATAGAAATTATTATCGGTGTTAACAGTTTTGGAGATTTTTGAAAACTCCTCTAAAATATATTCATAGGCAGATTTTAAGGT
>JAIFLU010000236.1 GCA_020048915.1 Bacteroidota bacterium
TTAATATGATTTTAATGTAGCATTTATAATAATCTACTTGAATTTAACCTAATATATTTCTTTATGTAATTGTTTTCTAAATTTATATCTATAGTTTAAAATAAATCCAACTATAATATGACTCTTAAGAAAAAACTTTTATCATTGGTTATACTACCAGTTCTTGTTTCTACTACTATCGCGGTAATAATATCTTCTATTGAAATTAAAAATCAAGGAATTGAAGGACTTGAAGACAAAAGTTCTGCAATCCTTTCATTAAACATAGATGAATATGTTATTCATCATCAGGATGGATCTAATATTGTTGACGATACTAATAATGAGAATGTTAAAAAAGGTGGAGATGATCTTGCCCAGCATTATAAATTTAGAATTTCTTCAAAAGACCCGGAAAATTCTAAGCATTTGTCTACCTTAAGAGATAATAAATTTATTGACCAATTCGAGAAAGAAAAGGCTGCACAAATAAATTATATCGATAAGGAAACCGACTCGCTTTTGGTAATGCGCCCTGTATTTATGGATAAATCAAAGGGATGTATGGATTGTCATGCAGTATCCAAGAGTGGCTTAAAAAGTGATGAAAATGCCTTAAGGGGAATTTTTGTTGTTACATCAGCAATGAAGCACACAAATGACCAGGTAAAATCTGCAATTTTTCAAATTAGCTTATTAGGCTTTATAATAATTATTGGTGCGATTTTATTAGGTTCGGTGGTTGTTTTAAAGATTCTTTCTGCTTTAGAACAAATAAATTCTGTAAGCAAGAAAGTATCCGAAGGTGATCTTCAGCAAAAGGTTGTTATTCATACCAAAGATGAGTTGGCGGAGTTAGGATCGTATATAAATATAATGATTAGCTCACTTAATAAAGTATTAGTCAGTGTGCGTAAAGCTGCAACTGGTTTGACTTTATCTACTAAGGAAATTGCCTCTACTTCAGAAGAAATTGCTCAGGGGGCACTCAATCAGGCTAACCAATTTGAAGATTTGAGAAATTCCTTTCAATTTGCTTCAGATAATGCTATAAAAGTTAATGATTTTATTAGTAAATCTGTTTCAAATGCTAAAATTGCTGGGGTGGGAATGAATAAAACAGTTGAATCGATGAGTAATATCGAAAAGAGTTCGGTGAAAATAAATGAAGCAGTTAAAATTATCAGTAATATATCGTTTCAAACAAATTTGCTTGCCCTGAATGCTGCTGTTGAAGCTGCTCATGCCGGGAATAACGGAAGGGGCTTTTCTGTTATAGCAGCTGAAGTAAAAAAATTATCCGATATAACTACTAACTCTTCAAACGAAATAAATCAGGTTACGACAAATAACTTATCTCAAGTTGAAAATGGAGTTAAGGTTGCTCAAGATGCTGGTAGTAAAATAGCTGAAATTATGCAATCGATTACAGATATTGCGATTATGCTGAAAGAAATTGCAAAAGCAAATCAGGAACAATCAGTTATTTTAGAGAATAATAGAGAAATTACCATTTCCAATACCGGGGCATCTGAAAGGCTCAACACTTCTGCTATATCTTTGGATGATCAGGCAAACCAGTTAATGGACATTGTTCAGTACTTTAAGTTGAACCTGGAATAGAAGTTTCTATTTTAACTCTCTGATTAATATTGGTATGTAAGGGCATTTCCTTTTTTGGGGAAGCGAGTCTTCAGAAGATTTCAAATGTTGTAATTAATTGCAATACTTCACTAATCCATTTGGTTAACAGTTTTTTCCCCCTGTATTTGTCTAATTGAACTCATTTGACGGCCCTTCTAAATTTAAAGCTATTTCGTTCGTCAACAATACTGATATGTTAGACGAAAATATAATATCTAACATCAATAATATATATCTATTTTCTATCAGTGTCGTAAAGGTTCATAAATATCAACACCAGATAAATATCTAAACAAAACATAAAGTAGCCAACCATGAAACAAATTATTATTGATGCAACAAAATACTCACCGAGAGTAGAACTAAATCCGGAAGGAGAAATGATTATTCAGGGACGATCGATTTTGGAAGATCCAACTGCATTCTACAACCCAATCATCAACTGGATTAAAAACTGTTCTGTTAAAGTATTTACACTTGAGGCCCGCATAGAATATATGAACACCAGCAGTTCAAAAATGGTTTTTACTCTTTTGGAAGCAGTAAAAGAAAACTATAATTTAAAAGAAGTCTATATCAAATGGTTTTATGAGGAAGATGATGAAGATATGTTTGAAATAGGTAAAGATTATGAATCAATGATTCATATTCCGATAGATTTTTACGAATACACTGATCATCATGTATAAATTTAGATAACTTCATTAGTTTTTGCTTTCAGAATAGAATACTGTCTAAAGCAATTCGGATAAATTGGCAGAAACCTTTATTGTTATTGTGTTTATTAATAGAAATAAACCTTCAAAATTTTAAAATGCCAGATTTCTGGCATTTTTTGTTTTTGCTACCTCTGTTTAGTGATTTGATATATCCCTGAATAAAGCTTTTATAAGGATTGGGGCGTAATTATTAATAATAAGTATTTTAAATAACAGCATAATTGATATGTTCCTCCATTTTCAAATAGTATTACGGAACCTTCAAACCAAATTTTCGTTAAATTTGTGTCAAATGTAACAATAACAGAGTCCTTAAAAGGAGGGTAAACTATGCTTCATCAAAAACTCCAGCAGAAACTTCTTCAAAAGCTTTCTCCACAGCAGATTCAAATGATCAAGCTGCTGGAAATACCTTCCATGCAATTAGAACAAAGGATCAAAAAAGAAATTGAAGAAAATCCGGCTCTTGAAGAAGGTGCGGATGAAAATTCAGATGAATCGATTGATGATGTGGCTGCTAAAGAAGAAAGGCAGGTAACACTCGACGAATATGAGTATGATGATACTCCATCTTATAAACTGAATGCAAACAATTACTCCAAGCCGGAATTAAAGCCTGATATTCCTTTTTCGGTGGGTTTTTCGTTTCACGATTACCTCGAAAACCAATTGGGGATGACTGATTTGGAAGATAAAAAACTTGAATTAGCCCTTTATTTGATTGGAAATATTGACGACGACGGCTATTTGCGGCGAAAACTCGAAGCAATTGCAGACGATTTAGCGTTCTCCCAGAATATTAAAACTGATGAATTTGAGCTTCTCGAAATTCTTCGGGTTATTCAGGATTTTGAACCCGCCGGAGTTGGAGCAAGGGATTTACAGGAATGTCTTATCCTTCAAATCCAAGCAAGGGATCAAAGTATCCCGGAAGTTGCCTTAGCCCGAAAAATATTAAAGCATCATTTCGATGAGTTTACTAAGAAACATTTCGACCGCATTATCGACCGTCTCGATATCACCGAGCAACAAATGAAAGATGCAGTTGATGAGATCCTTAAACTCAATCCTAAACCAGGAGGCGGATATTCCGATCCGCACAGTAAGGTTGCCGAGCATGTGATCCCCGATTTTGTCCTCGAAAATGAAGATGGGGAACTTCAACTCAGTCTTAATTCCAGAAATGTTCCTGAGTTAAGGGTTAGCCGCACCTATAGCGAAATGCTCAATACATACAGCGGAGGGGCAAAAGGAAAAACGTCCCATCAACTGAAAGACGCAGCCAGCTTTGTGAAACAAAAAATGGATTCGGCTCGTTGGTTTATCGATGCTATTAGGCAAAGACAAAATACGTTGATGGTTACCATGGAGGCTATAATAGAGTATCAGGAGCAATATTTTCAGGATGGCGACGAAAAGCTTCTTCACCCAATGATCCTGAAAGATATTGCTGATAAAACCGGACTCGATATCAGTACCATTTCCCGTGTTGCCAATAGTAAATATATTCAAACCCATTTTGGAATTTTCCCCCTTAAGTATTTTTTTTCCGAAGGGATGCAAACCGACTCAGGCGAAGAAGTTTCAACCCGGGAAATAAAAAAGATATTAGAAGAATGTATTGAAAATGAATCGAAGCGAAAACCCTTAACAGATGATGAATTAGCAGATATTCTTCAAAAAAAGGGGTACCAGATTGCACGCAGAACAGTTGCGAAGTACCGCGAACAATTAAACATTTCGGTAGCCCGGTTAAGAAAGGAACTATAATTTGAGAGGGAAATTGCGTTGAATAATACCGTTATACTTACCATTAAAAAAATCCTGTTTAAACATATTCCATATGCAGTTTCTCTGGCGTTTCATCCATTGATGATGCCTACTCTTGGAATATTTATCCTTTTCAATTCAGGTACTTACATTTCTTTTTTACCCGTTGAATTTAAACGGTCGGTTTATTTAATAGTAGCTATATGCACTATAGGGATTCCATTAGTTTTTATTCCGTTTTACATTTACCGTAAAATTATTGTAAGTACCCAAATGGACACCCGCCAGGAGAGGATAATTCCGTTAATTGTTACAACTGTTTTATTTTATGCAGCCTTTTACATTTTAAATAACCATAACATTCCACAAGTAATAACACTATTTTTACTTGGATCTACTTTTGGTGTATTAGGTACATTACTTTTTTCTATAAAATGGAAAATTAGTGCCCATATGGTTGGATTAGGTGGAATTGTTGGACTTATAGTTGCTTGCTCATTACTGATGCATTCTGATATGATTTTATATTTAATCATATTTCTTTTTTTGTCTGGTATTGTGGCTTCCGCAAGACTCCTGCTTAACAGCCATTCTCCTTTTCAGGTATATGCCGGATTTTTTTTAGGTTTTCTGATAATGGTATCTACCTTATTTATTTTATAAAAAATATCGATTACCCTTTCGGTATTTTGTTGATAACCCTATCTTTGTAAACTTTTTATGTATTCGATTTTCCTGAAAATCAGGGATGTTAGAAGAGTTTTTAATTAAGCAAGAAATAACGTAATAGAATTGTATGAGCAACCGTTTCCCGGAATATAAAAAATTCGACCTTTCTCAAATTAACAAAGAGGTTCTCGCTACCTGGAACCAGATAGATGCATTTAATAAAACCCTGGAATTAAGGAAGGGGCACCCTAAATTTGTTTTTTACGAGGGACCTCCATCGGCAAATGGAATGCCAGGGATTCACCATGTGATGGCCCGGACCATTAAAGATATTTTTTGCCGGTTTAAAACCATGAAAGGGTTTTATGTAGAGCGGAAAGCTGGTTGGGATACACATGGTTTACCCGTAGAACTTGGGGTTGAAAAGGCTTTGGGTATTACCAAAGAGGATATTGGTAAAAAAATCAGTATTGCTGAATATAATGAAGCCTGCCGTAAAGATGTGATGAAATACACCGATCTCTGGGAAGATCTCACCGAAAAAATGGGTTATTGGGTTGATATGGAACATCCGTATATTACTTATGATAACCGTTATATCGAAACTCTATGGTGGTTATTAAGGAAATTATACGATAAAGGGTTACTATATAAAGGTTATACCATACAACCTTATTCACCGGCTGCTGGGACAGGTTTAAGCACGCACGAGCTAAATCAACCAGGATGTTATCGTGATGTGAAAGATACCACGATGGTTGCGATGTTTAAAGTAATCAAAAACGAACAATCCGAATTTCTTTTTGCAAATACTGATGCTCCTGTATACATAATGGCTTGGACAACTACTCCCTGGACATTGCCATCCAATACAGCGCTTGCAATGGGGAAGGAGATTCATTATTTAAAAGTTCGAACCGTAAATCCATACTCTGGGGATCCATGTGTTGTCGTTTTAGCCAAAGAATTATTCGACAGTTATTTCAATCCAAAGCTTGCTGAGCTTGACCTAGATGTTTTTCAGCCTGGAAGCAAAGAAATTCCGTTTAAAATAATCGATGAATATAAAGGAGCGAAGTTTAATGGAATTCGCTATGAACAATTAATTCCATACCAGCAGCCGGCTACGGGAGATGCTTTTCGAGTGGTGATGGGCGATTTTGTTACAACCGAAGACGGTACCGGTATAGTGCATATAGCCCCCAGTTTTGGCGCCGATGACTTTAGAGTAGCCCGTGAAAATGGAATTGGAGCTCTAACGCTTGTTGACAGGCAAGGAAAATTTGTTGACGGCATGGGGCCTTTTAGCGGGCGATATGTTAAAAATGCCTACGATCTTAAGCTAACCGAAGATGATGTGACTGTGGATGTTGATATTGCAGTTATGTTAAAAAAGGAAAACAAAGCCTTTAAAATAGAAAAGCACGTTCACACATATCCACATTGCTGGAGAACCGATAAACCTGTACTTTATTATCCGCTCGATTCGTGGTTTATAAAAAGTACTGCTATGAAGGAAAGGATGATGGAGTTAAACGATACCATTAATTGGAAACCTGCTTCTACGGGTACCGGCCGTTTTGGTAAGTGGCTCGAAAACCTTCAGGATTGGAACCTCAGTCGGTCGAGATATTGGGGAACACCCCTGCCTATTTGGCGCACCGACGATGGTAGCGAAGAAATTTGTATTGGCTCGGTTGCCGATTTGAAATCTGAAATTGAAAAAGCTGTATATGCAGGGTTTATGAAATCAAATCCCTTGGCTAGCTTTAGCGATGGGGATAATTCAGATAAAAATTATAGTATATTCGACCTTCATCGTCCTTTTGTGGATGAAATATTCCTGGTTTCTGCCAGCGGAAAGAAAATGGTTCGCGAAGCTGATCTGATTGACGTTTGGTTCGACTCTGGAGCAATGCCTTATGCACAATACCATTATCCTTTTGAAACACCAACAGGTTCGCTTTCCAATATTCCATTTCCTGCTGATTTTATAGCAGAGGGGGTAGACCAAACCCGTGGTTGGTTTTTCACATTGCATGCTATTGCCGTAATGCTTTTCGATTCGGTTTCGTTTAAAAATATTGTTTCGAATGGTTTAGTACTTGATAAGAATGGGAATAAAATGTCGAAACGGCTTGGAAATGCCGTTGATCCTTTCCAAACAATTGAAAAATATGGTTCTGATCCATTGCGTTGGTACATGATTACCAATGCCCAGCCTTGGGATAACCTGAAATTTGACCTCGGAGGTATTGATGAAGTAACTAGAAAGTTCTTTGGTACATTATACAATACTTATTCGTTTTTTGCTTTGTATGCCAATGTTGATTCGTTTACATTTTCTCAACCTGAAATACCGGTAAATAAGCGACCAGAAATTGATCGTTGGATAATTTCGCTTCTCAACTCATTAATTCACGAAGTGGAAGAATGTTACGAGACCTATGAACCTACCCGCGCAGGAAGGGCTATTTCTGACTTTGTTACAGAGAACCTCAGTAACTGGTATGTTCGTCTTAACCGCAAGCGCTATTGGGGAGGAGAGATGGATAGTGATAAATTAGCCGCTTATCAAACATTATTTACATGTTTATCTACCATTGCCAAACTTGCAGCCCCAATTGCTCCGTTTTATGCCGATAAGCTATATACCGATCTGAATAGCGTTTCTAAAAAGGAATCGTTTGAGTCGGTTCATTTGGCCGATTTTCCCACCTTTGATGAAGGCCTCGTAGATAAGGATTTGGAAGAAAGGATGGATCTTGCCCAAAGCATATCTTCGATGGTTCTGGGCTTGCGAAGGAAAGTAAATATTAAGGTTCGGCAACCACTGCAAAAAATCATTATTCCATTGCTCGATAATTCATTAAAGGAAAAGATTGAAGCTGTTAAAAAACTGATTTTTACAGAAACAAATGTGAAGGAGCTTGAATATATATCCGATACTGTAGGTATTTTGGTTAAAAAGATAAAGCCTAACTTTAAAACGCTCGGCCCTAAGTATGGAAAGCAAATGAAAGGAATTTCGACAGCTTTTGCCACCTTCGATCAGGCAAAAATAAACCATATTGATCAGATGGTGAACGAAACCATATCGCTGAACATTGATGGTGTTGAGGTGGTTATTACAAATGCTGATGTGGAAGTTACTTCTGAAGATATTCCGGGCTGGCTGGTGGCAAGTGAAGGCAAGCTTACCGTTGCGTTGGATATTAAATTAACTGCCGAACTTATCGAAGAAGGCCTTGCCAGAGAATTCATCAACCGTATCCAGAATTTGAGAAAAGATAGCGGGTTTGATGTAACCGATAAGATTACCATTAAAATCCTGAAACATGAAGCGATAAATTCAGCCCTCGAAAACTATAAATCATATATAGGAGCGCAGACACTGGCTCAGCAAATTGAGCTGGTAGATACTTTAAATGATCCTGAAGCCAAAGAAGTTGAGATAGACGATGAAATTAAAACTTTAATAAAACTTACCAGGATTATTAATATAATTAATGATTGATAAAATTTGTTATCTTTAGCAAAAAATTTGGTTATGGCAGAAAAAACGAGATACTCAGATGCTGAGCTTGAAGAATTTAAACAAATAATTACAGATAAGCTCGAAAAAGCCAAACAAGATTATGAACTTCTGAAAAGTGCTATTACTCACAGTGAGAGTAACGACACAGAAGACACTTCTCCTACTTTCAAAGTGTTGGAAGAAGGAGCTGCTACATTATCTAAAGAAGAGGCGGGAAAGCTTGCGCAACGTCAGCAAAAGTTCATTCAGCATTTACAGGCTGCCATGATACGCATCGAAAACAAGACTTATGGAATTTGTAGGGAAACCGGCAAATTAATACCTAAGGAACGTTTACGGGCAGTGCCTCATGCAACTTTAAGCATAGATGTGAAGCAAAATCAACGATAGAACTTAACGTTTGACAATATTAAAAATGATTGAAGCCCTGTGTTTCAATCATTTTTTTTATTTTTGGGCAGCCTTAAGAAATAATACAACAGCATTAATTTTAACGATATTTTGTTGTTTCGTTAGTGTTGTAATAAAAACATAAAATTCATTTATAATGAAATTATCTATCAGTAAAAAAGCAATACTACTTGTTTTCACAGTATTATTTGTCGATCAGTTAGTAAAAATTCTTATTAAAACCCATATGGCAATGGGTGATAGTTTTCGGGTATTGGGTGATAAATTTTTAATTCATTTTACTGAAAATCCCGGAATGGCATTCGGAATGCAATTTGGAGGAGAAGCAGGAAAGTTAACATTAAGTATTTTCAGAATAATTGCTGTAATTGGAATTTGCTGGTATTTGATTCATCTAATCAAAACAAAAGTTAGTGGAGGATTAGTATTATGTTTTGCATTAATTCTTGCAGGAGCAATAGGAAATATACTAGACAGCGCTTTTTATGGATTAATTTTTAATAAGGGCATGACATTCAATCCTGCAATAAATGATTGGGTTCCTTATTATGGGGTTGCTGAATTCGGTAAACCAGGTTATGCAGGCTTTTTAAGCGGATGTGTTGTTGATATGCTTTATTTCCCCTTAATTCAAGGACACTATCCAAGTTGGTTACCCATTTGGGGAGGCCAGGAATTCTTGTTTTTCAGGCCGGTATTTAATATTGCAGATTCTTCGATAACCGTTGGGGTGTTTTTAATTCTGATCTTTCAAAAACGATTTTTTAAAGAAGAAAAGAAGGATGAGGAAATTAAAGAACCGGATGTAATAAAACCGGAAGAACAGAATTTACAAGAAATATAAGAATGAATTTAGTAATTGGAGGAACGGGATTAGTAGGGTCTCATCTTCTTCTGGAGTTGTTGAAACGTGGAGAAAAGGTGAAAGTTTTAAGGAGATCGTCCAGCAATATTAATCTGGTTTTAGAAACATTCCAATCTTATACTCCCCAAGCAGAAGAGCTATTTCAAGCCATTGAATGGATAGAAGGTGATATTTTGGACTTTCAGGCTATTGAATTGGCGTTGGAAAATGTTTCTCAAGTATACCATTGTGCTGCCATGGTTTCCTTCTCTCCCAAAAATAAATACCATATGCTTCGAACCAATGTGGAAGGAACAGCCAACATTGTAAATGCCTGCAAGCGTAAGCCAAATATTAAACTTTGTTTTGTCAGCTCTATTGCTGCTATTGGTTCAGCTGAGAATAATGAATTTATTACTGAAAACCATATGTGGAAACCTACTGAACATAGGTCTGTTTATTCAGTAAGCAAATTTAAATCGGAGATGGAGGTATGGCGAGGTATTGAAGAAGGTCTTAATGCTGTAATTGTTAATCCTTCGGTTATTATTGGTCCCGGAAATTGGGAAAAAAGCAGTGCGTCTTTTTTCCCTTTAATATCAAGGGGAATGAAATTTTATACCAATGGAGTAACCGGATTTGTTGATGTAAGGGATGTTGTAAAAATAATGGTTCAGTTAATGAAATCGGAAATTTCCGGAGAGCGTTTTATTGTCTCCTCAGAGAACCGTTCATTTCGAGAATTGTTTGCAACAATAGCTAAATATTTGAATGTTAAACCTCCTAAATATGAAGCAACGAGGTCAATACTATTAATAGGTTCATTTTTGGATAAAATCAGGAGTTGGATTACTTTCAGTCCTCGTAAAATATCGTCCGATACTATATCGGCAGCAATATGCAAAGATTGTTACAGTAATAGAAAGGTATCGGATAAGTTAAATTATTCGTTTATACCTTTCGAAACTATGATTCAGGAGTGTGCAGCAAAGTATTCAAAATAAAAAAGCCCTGTTTAAGGGCTTTTTTAATATATAGTCTTTCTTTATTTACTTAGCAGCCGGAGCTGGAGCAGCACCCGGACATTTTAAATTAGTCATTTGGGCTTTGGCAGGTGTTAGAAAAGGACCATATAAAGCATTTTTAAAGGTGGCACAAGCATTTGCATCGCCTTTACCAGCCAAGGCTACTGCTAATTCATAGTAAAATTTAGCTTTTGCTTCTGGAGTACCGGTTTCCATATCTAACCCTTTTTGAGCAGTGGTTGCACCATCAGCAAACTTTTTCTGCTTGTTATAAGTTAGAGCTAAATAATAGTATACATCTTTATCGTTTCCATATTTAAACGATGCATTTAAGGCAGTTATAGCATCGTCTAGCTTGGTTGTTTGACTTAATTTTGCTCCTGTGGAGCGAAAATAATCCAGCGCTAATTTGTTCGCCTGAGCAGTTTGAGTAGTATCAGCCTGGGATTTTGAAATAAACAAATCTATTGTTTCGGTAAACTTGTCAGCGTTATCCATTTTTTTGTAAACTAAAGCTTTATTAAACATCGCTTTAGTATATTCCGGATTTATGAAAAGAGCGCTATCAAAAGCTTTAATAGCATTTTCGTTATCGTTGTTTTTAAAATAGGCATTTCCTTGCGCAGCATAGGCAAAGACCATTAGTTTTTGAGCTTTTTCTTTGGTGCTTTCATTCCCATATTTTTCAGAGACTTTAATTACTTCTTTACCAGCTATTATCGATTCAGGGATTTTTTTATCTGTAGCATATAATTTATAAGCTTTTTGATAATATAAATCGGGTAAAACAGCAATGGCCTTATCTTTCAATTCAGTTGCCGAGTCTCCAACTTGTTCGCTCATCTGAATACTTTTTTCAAAAGCGGAGATAGCTCCCGGAATATCAGTTTTCATCAATCCTATAGCCTGATTATAAACTTCAATCACTTCATTTTTAGTTTGTGCGTTCAATCCAAAGCAGGACACGAATACAATGGCAATAAATCCGGTTAGTTTTTTTGATGTAGTCATATGCATTTGTCGTTTAAGTTTTCTCAATCAATTTAAGGTTGCTAAAAGAACAAATATATAAATATAAATGTTCTGACAAAGTACCGATTACAACAAAATTAAACTGCCGCTTGACAAAGCGGCAGTGAGAGTATATTTGAACAGAAAAGGCCTGTTTTTAAATAGGAATTTATTCAGTTCTATTCGCTGCAAATTTGTTATCGGGTTGTACAGTTTTTTTATGCCGTAATGGAGCAAAATATTGTTTCGATAGCCAAACTTTTACTTCCGAAGCTGCCTGGATCATATCGTTAACTATAGGCGCTGTCGCATCTTTTATTTCGTTAACGGTTGCTTCAATTTTAGTTTTATTTTCAGATATCCCAATATTTTTAGGCGAATCGGTTAAAAAATCGGAAATCTCACTGATGGTTTCTGTAGCCGTTTCATCAATAAATTGAGTTATTTCTTCTACTTGTTTTTCGATGCTGTTGTATTCAGTCGATTTTTGACCAAAAATGGAATTACCCGAGAAGAGTAGGAGAGTGACAAGTAATAATTTTATTGGAGAAAAAACTAATGGTTTCATTTTTTAGCATATTTGATTAGTTTGGTAGAACTATCATTAATTATGCCAAAAAAAGCATAACACAGAAAAATAAGGATTTAGTGCTAATTAAACCTACTTAAAATTGATTTTAGTTGCTCCATATTTAAACAGTTCCTGTTCGAATTCGGGCATTTTTAGATTTGCATAGAATTATTAACAGTATTTAAACTGAAAAATTCTTTACTTTTGAGTTTCAAAACATAATAAGATGTCGATTGCAGTTGAGAATGTGAATAAAACCTATGGAAAGCAGCAAGCTTTGAAAAATGTTTCGTTTTTGGTTAATCCAAATGAAATATTGGGTTTTATTGGTCCAAACGGCGCAGGTAAATCTACCATGATGAAAATAATTACCGGGTATTTACCAGCTGACGAAGGAAGAATTCTGATAAATGGCATGGATGTGAATGAGCATCAGCTTGAGATACGGAAATCGATCGGGTATTTGCCAGAAAGCAATCCATTGTATTTCGACATGTACATTAAAGAATATCTTGAATTTGTGGCAGGGATTTATAAATTAAAGAATAAGGATGCCCGAATTAAGGAAATGATCGCTCAAACCGGGCTGGAAGCCGAAAAGAATAAAAAAATTGGTGCTTTGTCCAAAGGATACAAACAAAGAGTTGGAATCGCTCAGGCGCTTATTCACGATCCTTCTGTCGTAATTCTTGATGAACCTACATCAGGTCTCGATCCCAACCAAATTCTTGAAATTCGAAATCTGATTTCACTCACAGGAAAATCAAAAACCATAATGCTTTCTACCCATATTATGCAGGAGGTAGAAGCTATATGTAACCGAATAATTATTATTAACAATGGCGAAATTATTGCAAATGACCAAACCGGGAATCTAGTTTCACAAGCTAATTCGTTGATAAATACTATTTCAGTAGAATTTGATCGCCCGGTTGATTTAGATAAACTGGAAACAATACAAGGGGTTACAAAATCGGCTTTTGTTAAGGGGAATACCTTTCTTTTGCAGAGTAATTCGGATACCGATATTCGAGGCAATATATTTCGTTTTGCCGTAGATAATGGAATTACAGTTTTATCGCAGCAAAAAATGGAGAAAAGCCTGGAGGAAGTTTTTCATGAATTGACTACAAGCCCCTCTGGATCAGGTATTCGGTAACGTTGATAAACAAATGCACTATCTTTTTTTTATGGTTAGGGTGCGGATTACAAATTCACACCAGCCAGATAGAAATTAGTTTTATTTTTCTTACGACTAACGACTAACTACTATTTCTTACTCCAATCAAAACCATCCTTTCGGTCTTTTACCTCAATACCCAATTGTAATAAGCGATTTCTAATCTGGTCGGACGCCGCAAAATCTTTTCTATTTTTAGCTTCAATGCGCATTTCGAGCACCATATTCACTAACCCATCTATGAGCTGAACATCCGTTTCAGAAGCAGTTTCGTCTTGCAACCCTAAAACTTCTCCCACAAAAGTTTTATATAGATTTTGAAGGTTTTCAAGTTCTTCCGGGCTAATAGATTCGTGGCCATCATTTACCGCATTTATAAGCCGAACACCATCAAATAAATGGGCTATTAAAATTGGGCTGTTGAGGTCATCGTTTATGGCCTCGTAGCATTTTACACGCAGGTTGGCAACATATTCGCCGCTAGTACCGGTAGCTTTAAGCTGAGACAAAGTTTTTATGGCAGCGAACAAGCGCTGCAATCCTTTTTCTGACGCCTGCAAAGCTTCATTCGAAAAATCGAGGGTACTGCGGTAATGTGCCTGAAGTATAAAAAACCTTATAGCCATTGGGCTATACGCTTTTTCAAGGCTCTTATGATTTCCGGTAAAGAATTCTTCGAGGGTTATAAAATTTCCTAACGATTTACCCATCTTCTGCCCGTTTACTGTAATCATATTATTATGAAGCCAGTAACGAACAGATTCTTTACCACTGGCTGCAACGGTTTGGGCAATTTCACATTCGTGGTGCGGAAATAACAAATCCATTCCACCTCCATGAATGTCAAACTCTTCTCCCAGATATTTGGAGCTCATGGCAGAACATTCGAGGTGCCACCCGGGAAAACCCTCACTCCACTTCGAAGGCCAGTGCATTAAATGTTCAGGACTAGCTTTTTTCCAGAGGGCAAAGTCAAAATTATTGCGTTTTTCTTGTTGCCCATCCAGCTCACGGGTAAAGCTTAAAAGGTCGTCAAGAACACGTCCCGAAAGCTTTCCGTAAGGATAATTTTCGTTGTATTTTTGAATATCGAAATACACAGAACCATTGCTTTCGTATGCATAGCCAGCTTCCAGGATTTTTTCGATCAGTTGAATTTGTTCAATAATATGTCCTGATGCCAAAGGCTCTATGCTTGGAGGAAGAACCAATAGTTTCTCCATGAAATGATGGTAGCGGTTGTTGTAATATTGAACCACTTCCATCGGTTCGATCTGTTCTAAGCGTGCTTTTTTGGCAATTTTATCTTCCCCTTCGTCGGCATCGTTTTCAAGATGCCCAACATCGGTAATATTTCGCACATAGCGCACTTTATATCCCAGGTGAGACAAATGGCGGAATACCAAATCGAACGTTATAGCCGACCGGGCATGTCCCAAATGTGGATCGCCATAAACGGTGGGGCCGCAAACATACATGCCAACAAAGGGAGAATGCAGCGGGACAAAAAGTTCTTTTTTGCGGGTCAGTGAATTGTATACCGTGAGCTGATGCTTCATGAACGAATATTTATGATTCGCAAACGTACATGAAATTTAGAAAAAGAACAAGGGCAAGGTAGTTTGAATAAATTATAGCCATGTAACAACCAGGCTTATAAACTCTTCAAGTGAATACCAATATTGCTTCAATAAATTATTTCCCCTTTCGGAAGTACAATCGGGACAGGAATTGATGATGGAACCAATTTGAATTTTGGGGTCAAGAATTTTTTTGTATGCTATATGGGTGCGCTTTGAATGAAAATCCAAACTGTAAATATTCAATGAATTTAGATGAATAGAATGTTTTTCAAGGTACGATCGAAATGCTTTGGCAGAGGCTAATGTTTTGTTACGTTTATAAAACAACGTGTCAATAGTAATAATTTGGCTATTTACCTTTTTTGTATTTTTTAGATATTGCTCAGTTTCTCGTGCATTTGAATCGAATAACCTAAAATTATGGTCTTCCTGATATGCTTTTAGATACACCAATTCACTTTCAGTAGCACTATAAGAAGTATTATTAATAATTATTTCTTTAACTACCAGGTTGATGTCTTCTGTTTGTGTAAGGACATCATTGTCAAAATAAAGATTAAGTAATTTGCCTTTTAATGCGGGAACGTTTACAGTGAAGCAAAATGTATCATAATCAGCTTTTACAAATGTTTGCCCCAAAATGGAATCTTTCACAGAAATATAAAAATGAGCAAATTGTCCTTTTGCTAGAGTCCCTTTTGCAATAATTTTAATAGTTTTAATAGTGTCCTCAGAAATTTTTTGGTTTTTATCATCAATAAATAAAAAACCTTCAGTTGGCAGCCATAATTCTTCAGACGCTGGCTCTGCATTAATTCGATTAATTTCTTTCTCAATATTCTCCCAATTCGTTTTTTGTTTAATTCCGACAATAAAAATTGTATCATATTTTTTTATATCAAAAGGGAGTTTATCCAAAGTAAAAGAAGGCAGCCAGCCCTCAATCAGCAATATTTTAGAGTTTACCGGTTTTTCATAAATGAATAACCCTGATTTCATTAGAAATAATGGGAATGAAGCAATTATTATGGAAAATGATAATATATAAAGCTTTTTAATCATTTTATGGTATTTTTGAAATGCAAATGTAGCAGTATTTTAAAGTTCAACATTTATTCAAGAGTCGAAAGCTGAAATAGTTTTACATTCATAAATGCAACCGAATGAAAGTAAATATTAAGCTTGTAACTATAGAGGGACCAAGCACTGCTAATGATCAAAAAAACTACTGTAAATAATATTGGTAAATGGTAACTGCTGCTCCAATAGAAATGAAAAATGGTAACTATGATCCTTCCTAAACTGGGTTAAAGAAGAGTAAAACAATCGGCTTAAAGTGTTAACTAAAAATTTTAATGAAAGTGAGTTAATTGTTAAATCATTTTTACCTAAATAGCATCGGATTTTAACAGATTAATAATGGATCTTTTTTTAAATAAACCAATTGCTTTTTCTGCTATGGCTAAGCCAATTGGCTCTGTATGCAACCTCAATTGCACCTACTGTTATTATCTTGAAAAGCAAAAATTATATACTGACAAGTCTAATTTCAAGATGAACGACGAAGTACTCGAAACGTTCATTCGTCAATACATTGAAGCTCAGCAAGTGCCAACAGTAAATTTTGTATGGCAGGGAGGGGAGCCGAGTTTATTAGGCCTCGATTATTTCAAAAAAGTTATAGAGCTGCAACAAAAACATGCCGGGAAAAAGCTAATAGAAAATGCTTTTCAAACAAACGGAACAAGGCTGGATGATGAATGGTGCCGTTTTTTCAAACAGCATAATTTTTTGGTAGGGATATCAATTGATGGCCCTGAAAAGATACATAACCAATACCGGGTATATAAAAACGGGCAGCCTACGTTTTCGGATGTGATGAGCGGGATAGATTTACTTCGGAAACATCAGGTTGATTTTAATACACTTTCGGTTGTTCAACGTTTCAATTCCATTAAGCCACTCGAAGTATATCATTTTTTAAAGGAGATTGGAAGCGGGTTTATGCAATTTTTGCCCATTGTTGAAAGGGAGTCCATTTCAAAATCTCCTGATGCTTTAACGTTAGTGCATGCAAATAGTAATGTAGATGCCAAGGTTACAGATTGGTCGGTGATACCGGAAGATTATGGGCGATTTCTTATTTCAATTTTCGATGAATGGGTACGAAACGACGTCGGACGTTACTATGTTCAAATGTTTGACGTTGCTTTGGCAAATTGGGTTGGCGAACGGCCTGGGTTATGTGTTTTCGATGAAACCTGCGGAAATGCTGTTGTAATAGAGCACAATGGAGATATCTATTCGTGCGACCATTTTGTTTATCCCGAATTTCTGCTTGGGAATATTAAAGAAAATCCCCTGACAGAAATGCTTAAAAGCGATGAACAATACCATTTTGGGACTCAAAAGTTAGAAGCATTACCTCAGTTTTGTATCGATTGCGATTATCGGTTTGCTTGTCATGGCGAATGCCCCAAACACCGGTTTGATATCGCTCCCGATGGTGAATTCGGACTGAATTACCTCTGCAAAGCCTATAAAATGTTTTTTGCGCATGTGCATCCTTATATGCAATACATGGGCGATGAACTTTCAAAAAAACGTCCCCCGGCAAATGTAATGCAATGGGCAAAAAGGTTGGATGATCGTAAAGCAGGAATTGTTCCGACTCAAAAAAAGGTAATTGGACGAAATGATCCTTGTCTTTGTGGAAGTGGAAAAAAGTTTAAGCACTGTTGTTTTGCCAGGTTCAATTTGTAATAAAAGGAAATTAAATTTTCCAAAAAAAAGCCTCTGAGAATGGATATTCCGGAGGCTTTTTTTATTGTTTTCTTAATAAAGGAATGAATTGTTTTCAATGAAATATCCCCTAAAGTTTAATTGTAATGATTTTAAATTACAATTAAAATACTTAAAAAACGTAATATAATAATTTTAGGAATTAAATTTGTAGGGGGTAAAATATATTAATACATATTAAATATATTTTGTTATTTAAAATATAAGGGGTATGTCGGAAGTATGCAAAAAAACAGGAGGGGATTGTTATGGTGTTCGGGAGTTGAAACTTCTTTTTGAGATTAGTACCCTATTAAATAAGGTAAAACGTGATCTAAAAAGCAACCTCGATCCGGTAATTGAACTATTGGCGGATTATCTGGATGCCGAAAAAGTAATTTTGACCATATTAAATCGAGAAAACAATAAAATTTCTATTGAAGTTGCTTTTGGTCTCTCGGATGAAGAACGAAACAGAGGAACTTATAAAATTGGAGAAGGGATCATTGGAAAAGTTGTTGCAACAGGAAAAGCCGAAGTCATTCCAAAAGTGTTGGAAGAAGAAAAATACCTGAATAAAACTGGTACAAAACTCGAAGGCGATGTTTCTTTTATTTGTGTTCCAATCCGCGAAGAAAATGAAGTAGTGGGGACACTAAGTATTCATCGCATTTATAATCAACATATCACCATTGCCGAAGATGCCCGCATACTTTCCATTGTTGGATCTATGGTAGCTCAGGCAGTGCGCACACGGCAGGAAATTGCCGAAGAAATAAATCAATTGCAGGACGAAAACACGAAACTGCATTACGAACTGAAAGAGCGTATTAAACCATCCAATATTGTTGGAAACTCCGGAAAGCTTCAATCGGTTTTCGATATGATAGAATTGGTAGCCCCTACAAATGCCACTGTTCTTATCCGTGGCGAGAGTGGAGTGGGGAAGGAGCTCATTGCCGATGCCATTCATTTTAACAGTACACGCAAAAATAAGGCTTTCGTGAAGGTGAATTGTGCTGCGCTGCCCGAAAGTTTAATTGAAAGTGAATTGTTCGGACATGAAAAGGGAGCGTTCACGGGAGCTTCTTTTATGCGGAAAGGTCGCTTTGAAGCTGCCGAAGGAGGAACCATTTTCCTGGATGAGATTGGCGATTTACCAGCATCCACACAGGTAAAATTGTTACGTATATTACAAGAACGGGAGTTTGAGCGCTTGGGTAGCACAAAGCCCATTAAAATAAATGTACGCATTGTGTGTGCCACAAACCGCAATCTGGAAGAATTGATTGAAAAGAACCAGTTCCGTGAAGATCTATTTTACTGCATCAATGTCTTTCCTCTGTACGTTCCGCCATTGCGCGAACGGATAAACGATATCCCGGGGTTGGCCGACCATTTCATTGCCAAGTTCAATAAAAACAATCACAAAAAAATCAAGCGTATCTCCTCTTCAGCCATTGATATGTTAATGGTTTACCATTGGCCGGGTAATATCCGTGAACTGGAGAATTGCATGGAAAGGGCCTGTATTCTTAGTGTCGATAGCGTAATCCGGTCGAGTAGCTTACCACCTACCCTTCAAACGGCTATTTCTTCAAAAACCAAATCCTCAGGCACATTGGAGGCAATGGTCGAACGGGTCGAAAAACAAATGATACTTGAAACATTGCTATCTACCAAAGGCAATCTTTTAAAAGCAGCTGAATTATTGGGTATCACCGAACGGATAATGGGATTGAGGATTAAGAAATATGAGATTGACCCAAAACGTTTTAAAAAAGCTTCCAAAATCTCGGACTGACAATCATTTATCTTCTCATTCCTATCTCTCACAATTAATTCTATTGACTAAATATTGCGGAAGATTAGGGAGAGTTTATTATATGCGCTAATTATAAATGAAGTATTAAGTAATAGCGACAACACATTTTAAAAATACTCTACCTATTAACAATATCAATTCTTTCGTTTATATCCCTTTTTGAAGTATTCATTCTCTCTGTGAATTATTTAACCAGGATTGCGGCTATGGTTTATTAAAAGTTTTCTTTTGTATACAATAATTTTTAAAAATATCAGAAGTTACTATTTTCAAAATAAGCCCTCATATTTAGTAGAAATCTTTTCATACAGGTTTGCGTTTTTTAAATGTAAGGATTTATTAAGACCTTAACATTAGAATTTTTCTCTTTAAAAGAACATTTTATTGTTTGTTACCAATATTATCTAAAAGAATTTTATTATGTTTGCCAATGCCTTCTGCTACTACTTAATCCAATATCAATGAATAAGATAATTACAACAATTGTATGGATATTCCTATGTTTTGGAATAACTAAAGGGCAAACTATTCTAGCTGATAAGTTAGAGGTGTCAGGTACATGGACAAAAATAAATTCCCCTTATATTATAAATGGGTTGGTAACAGTTCCACAGGAAAGTACGTTAATAATAGAACCTGGTGTTGTAGTTCAGTTTAAAACCGGAATCGATTATAATTATAATGACAATTTAGGCGATGTTGGAATATTATTGATAAAAGGTAAATTAATAGCAGAAGGGACATATGACCAGAAAATTACATTTACCCGCAA